>NZ_RCVI01000171.1:0-436 GCF_003667455.1 Micromonospora sp. CV4
CTTCACCGTCGCGCGGATAGCCCCCCAGTGCGACCCGGTAAGAATGCCCTCTTTCGAGATGACAGCGTCAGTCGCCGCTTGCGCCGCAGTCGCACGTCGCGGCGTTAACAATGACGGCCCCAGCATCCCGGCGACGGTTAAGCCGCCGAGTTGTGCCAGAAAACGCCGACGTGATGCCTGAAAGAGATCGTTATTGTTCATTATTTTTCTTCCTTCTTATCGCCGTGAGCCTTACCTGCGGTGTCAGACGCATTCATTTGCAGATATTTCAACAAGGTGCGTTCTTCACGTTTATCGAGACTGGTAAAGCCAATCATGCCGTTGAGCGTGCCGATCCAACCGTTAGCGTCAAAGTGGGCGATTTCCGGTGCGCCGTGGCACTGGTTACAGGTGCCGTTGTACAACGAATCCGCATAAGCCCAGATCGGTTTGATAT
>NZ_RCVI01000258.1:0-436 GCF_003667455.1 Micromonospora sp. CV4
GCTCGGCGGCCCGCACGCAATAGCCGACGGCCTTCGGCGACCCCGCTCGTGCATAGTGGTGGGCCAGCGCGGCGATGTCGCCGGTGCCCTCCAGCGCCTCGGCGATCCGGGCGTGCATCCTGGTGGCGCGCAACCGGCTGAGGTCGGCGACCAGCGTGTCTCTTACCAGCGCGTGAACGAACCGGACGCGCCCCGGCCCCGGCTCGTCGAGCAGCCCGGTGATGCCGCCCGCGTCCAGCGCGTCCAAGACACCGTCCTCGCCCGTGTCGGCGGCCCGCACGAGGACGTCCACCGGGCTCTCCCGCCCGGCGACCGCGGCCAGCCGCAGGACGGGCACCGCGTCGCCGGGCAGCCGCGCGAGCCGCCGCCGCAGCACGTCCCGTACGCCCTCGGGGACCTCGGAGAGCGCGACCAGCGCACCCTCGCCGTTCAGCAG
>NZ_RCVI01000183.1:0-433 GCF_003667455.1 Micromonospora sp. CV4
CACCGACGTCACCGCTCAGCTGGCGATCGCCGAACGCCCACGGCTGGAGGAACTGCGGCTGGCGGCCCTGGAGTCCCGCATCGAGGCCGACCTCATGCTCGGCGAGCACGCCCGGCTGGTGTGTGAACTGACCGGCCTGGTCGCCCGCTACATGCTGCGGGAACGGCTGCGGGCGCAGCTGATGATGGCGCTGTGCGGCTCGGGTCGGCTGGCCGAGTCGCTCGACGTGTATCGGGCGGGGCGGCGGCTGCTCAACGAGGAACTCGGTGTGGAGCCCGGTCCGCTGCTGAGCAGCGCGCACCATGCGGTGCTCACCGGCGCGGCGGTGCCGGCCGGCGGTCGGTAGTCGAGTCCCTGCCGCCGCCGCGGGGCGAGGCATCAGAGGGGTACGCCGTGGGTCCGGAAGAGGGCCTCGACGGCCAGCTTGTCGTGG
>NZ_RCVI01000379.1:0-429 GCF_003667455.1 Micromonospora sp. CV4
CCGGTAGCGTATCGCTATTTTCCAGCTTGTCCAGATAGCTAAAGATTGCCTGTTTTATTAACCAGTGCGGCGTGCGATCGATACGCGACGCGGCCATTTTGATCCGTTCGCGCGTGGCGTCGTCCAGCTTAACCCCCATCGTGGTGGTTCCCATCCCCTCTACTCCTGTTATTCGCTCTATCTGCTAACCAATAGTTAGCGGAAAATATCCACCATGTTGCAACTTTGTGCAACCGCGTTAAATGTGACCTGCGTTGCAAGCTTAAAAATGAATGAATTGTTAAAAAAAGATAAGGGAGTGTCTGACGAGAAAACCATCTGGATTTATTTTCTCTGCGGTAGTTAACACTTTTAAAAGGTGCAACCGCAAAAAATGTGAGAGAGTGCAACCTGGAGAAAAATAGTATCCCTCTGCAATCAAATTTGATG
>NZ_RCVI01000228.1:0-428 GCF_003667455.1 Micromonospora sp. CV4
ATACTCATCCAGAGTCAGTAGAAGTAAGTTGCAGCATAGCGATGCCAGACATAATAATGCTATTAACGGCCATAGTTCGCTGGCTAATCGTGTGCGCATGATAATAAAGAACAGTAAAAATGCCCACAGACAAACCAATATTTTTGTATAGTTGATTCCCCAGGTCGCAGTATGGTTGTCCGGACAGTAATCGACGACATACAAAGAATAGTCAGCGTTATAACTGCTCAGATTGTGTGCCAGAAGGGGAAAAACTAAAAAAGGGATCAGCGCCAGCAACAGGATTCCCGTTTTTTTCTTATTGTTGTCAAGGATGTTGTCTTTTCCATAACAAAAGAGCGCCAGCGAGGTTAAACAAATAAAACTGAGTTGGCGGAAAATATAGAAAATAGAAACATCATTCGACTTTGTCTGGATCAGTGTACTGC
>NZ_RCVI01000017.1:0-427 GCF_003667455.1 Micromonospora sp. CV4
CGTGAAGGTGGTCGACCTGGACCGGGCGCTGGAGGCCGGGCAGATCGAGGTGGCCCGCCAGTGCGACCTGGTGCTGCTGGTCGCCAACGTGCAGCGCAACGCGGCGGCGACCCGGTGGGTCGCCGCCAAGCTGTCCGAGGCGGGCGTGCGGTGGGCGCTGGTGCCGACGTGGATGCACGACAAGGCGGGCCAGGAGCTGGCCAGCGAGTTCCGGGTGCGGTTCATGGCCGAGGTGCCGCTGGAGCCGCCGTCGATCTTCTCGGACGGCCGGGTGCACCTGCTCGACCGTTGCTGCCTGCTCGACCTGGCGCGGGACCTGCTGCGCGCCGCGCCGTACGCCGCCGCCCGGGTGGCGGCCTGACCGTCCCCGGCGGGTGCCGTACATTGACCTTGTATGGCATCCGGCCGTGGGAGGAGAGGAACCGTG
>NZ_RCVI01000016.1:0-426 GCF_003667455.1 Micromonospora sp. CV4
CGACCGGCTGCTGGGCGGGGTGGAGGTGTTGGCCCTGGTGGTCGCCCAGCTGATGCCGCACTGGTTGGTGGCCGGCTACGCGGCGGTCTACGTGGGGGTGGCCCGCGCCTCGTCCACCCGGCGGGCCGCCTCGGCCACCACCAGCTGGCCGGCGGGGGGGACGAGGCGCCGGGTGACGCGGAGACCAACCGCTGGGTGTGGCGGGCGAAGCTGCTCGCCGGCTCCTCGGCGACCCGGCGCGGCCATCCGTTGGAGCGGCTCTACCGGGACGCCCGCTGCGGCTCGCTGCACCCGGCCACGTCGGACGTCTGCGCCGACTGGCTCGGCATCGCGGCACTGGGCGGTGACCCGGACCGTGACGGATCGGCCCCGCGTTGGTGAGCCGGCGCGGCCGGGCCGGCTCACCAACGCGGGGCCGATCCGTCA
>NZ_RCVI01000015.1:0-425 GCF_003667455.1 Micromonospora sp. CV4
CCCTTGTGGCGTGGAGCGGTTCCAGGAACCGTGTTCTGCCAGAATGATGCTGTCTTTATATTGCGCCGGGAACTGTGTGCCCGTGTAAAAGCGCATACCCAAAGGTGCCACGTGAGCCCGCAGCTCCACCACCGGAGCCACATAGTCTGAACACTTTTTGCCTTTGCCGAAATCAGGATCCAGTGTGTCCTTGCCATGACAAAACGGGAAACCGAAGTTCTGGCCCGTTTTGGTCAAGCGGTTCACTTCACAGGGCGGACGATCATCCCCCATCCAGTCGCGACCGTTGTCGGTGAACCACAGCTCTTTCGACTGCGGATGGAAATCAAAGCCCACGGTGTTGCGCACGCCGGAAGCCACTTCCTCTTTGCTGGTGCCATTCACGTCGATGCGATAGATGCGCGCATAATCTGTCCCCGGATCAC
>NZ_RCVI01000275.1:0-423 GCF_003667455.1 Micromonospora sp. CV4
CCACGCGGTGGGCAGGTTCCTGATCCACGAGTGGACCCTGGCCACCGTCGCCTCGCTCGCGCTGGCCGTCCTGCTCACCTGGCCGACGCTGCGCTACCCGCTGTACACGCTGCCGCAGGACTACTGGGACCCCAGCTTGCAGTCCTGGCAGATGGCCTGGTCCGGGCACATCCTGCTGACCGATCCGGCGCAGCTCTGGCACGCCAACACGTTTTATCCCGACAAGTGGAGCTTCGCCTTCTCGGACACCCTCCTCGGGTACGCCCCGGCCGGCATGATCGGCCACGGTCCCGAGGCGGCCGTGCTCCGCTACAACATCATGTTCGTCCTGGCCCACGGGCTCGCCACGCTCGGGGCGTACGCGCTGGCCCGACAGTTGGGCGCGGGCCGGATCGGGGCCGCGGTGGCCGGGGCGAGCTACAC
>NZ_RCVI01000014.1:0-420 GCF_003667455.1 Micromonospora sp. CV4
GCCCCGGTGAAGTAGACCGACGGCTCTCGTCCACCCGCAGCAGGTAGCCGGGGGCGGAGGTCTCGATCAGGTCGCCGCCGCTCGGGCCGAGCTCGCGTACGAAGATCTTGCGTAGTTGGTAGATGTACGTCTGGGCCGTAGTGACCGCGCTACGCGGCGGCTGGGTGCCCCACAGCTCCTCCATTACGGTGTCGAGGCTGACGATCTGGTTCACCCGGAGTACCAGCAACGCCAGCAACTGCCGGATCTTTGGAGCGCTGGGGGTCTGCGCTACGCCACGACTGATGGCCTCGAGTGGCCCTAGCACTTTGAACTCCATCGAAAAGCTCCTCGCCTGTTGGCTCACTTCTCGTACCGGTCCGGGCGTACGCCGCAACTTGAGGCCTGCCCCGGTTGTGGACCCTAGGGAGCCGCGCTCGG
>NZ_RCVI01000309.1:0-40772 GCF_003667455.1 Micromonospora sp. CV4
CCACGGCGCGGCCGGGGGGCCGACCGCGGCGGGGGTCGCCATCGCCGCCTTGCCGGACGCCTTGGCGGCGAACGACGTCGGGACGGTGAGCCGCTGCTCCGGTGCGCCGCTGGCGCCCCGGACCGTCGTGGTGACCCAGGGCGCGGACGGCAGCGAGCTGTACCCGGGCGACGGCACGGCCGTGCCGGTGCCGCCCGCCGCCCCGCCGGGGCCGGTGGTGGACAGCAACGGGGCGGGCGACGCGTTCGCGGCCGGGCTCATCGCCGGGCGATTGCGCGGCGAGTCGCTGGCGGAGGCGGCCCGGTACGCGGCCCGGGTCGCCGCGGCAGCCTGCACGCACGACGGCATGGAGTACCCGCCGGGCCTGCTGCCGGCCAGTTGACGGCGTACGGCCCCGGCGACGCGTCGGCCGGCCCGCTGCCCCGCTATCCGCTGCGGGCGGCGGGCGCGGCGGGCAGGATGGGCGCATGGCTTCATCCGTGCAGATCCTCCTCGTCGGCGGCGCGGCGGACGGGCAGAGCGTCACCGTCGAGCTGGACAGCAACGGCCGTCCTCCGCTGACCCACCACCACCTCGGGTCCGGTGGGCTGGCCGGGGCGCAGATCTACGAGCTGGAGTCCGCCGGCGAAGACGCCCGCGAGTGGCGCTACCGGTGGACCGGCCCGGCGGTGTGACGTGCGCTCAGACCCGGGTGAGGGTCTGGCTACGGAGGCTGTCCAGCACACCACGGGTGACCTCGGAGGTGCCCCGGGCCTGCTCGCAGACCTCGGCAACCCTCCGGGCGGTGGCCTCGGCGCGCTGCTCCCGCTCGTCCCAGAGCCGGTCGACCTCGGCCAGCAGTGGCCCCTCGACCTCCCGCTCCACACCGCGCAGCGCCGGCACGCCGAGCCGCTGGGCCAGGTCGAAGACCTTGCCGGCGTACGGCAGCGGCAGGAACGGGGTGCCGACCATCGCCGCGAAGATCAGGAAGTGCAGGCGCATGCCCACGGCCAGGTCGAAGTGGCGCATCAGCCCGAGGACCTGCTGCGGCGAGTAGGTGCCGTGCAGGATCCGCCCCCGCTCGGCGGCGATCATGTGGGACAGCACCCCGTGGGCGTGCCGGATGTCGTCGCGTTCCATCGGCACGAACAGCACGTACGCGTCGATCCGGTTCACCAGGAAGTCACCGATCTGGGCCAGCAGCCGGTGGTAGCCGTCCACGTCGAGCCGCTCGGCGGCCCGTCCGGGCTCCCGCACGCTGATCCCGACCAGCCGCGTGCCGGCCGGCACGCCCTCCTCGCGCAGCAGCTCGACCGGGAACTCCTCCGGCTGCAACAGGAACGCCGGGTCGGCGGTGACCGTGATCGGGTTGAGCAGCCCCGCCTCCTCCAGCACCATCCGGGACTCCTGGTCGCGGACGGTCACCTGCACCGCGCTGGCGAGCGTCTCCCGGACCATTCCGGTGTCCACCGCGTCGCTGAGCGGGCCGACTCCCACCGCGTACGTGATCAGGGGCAGGCCGCGCTCCTGGGCGACCCGGACCACCCGCAGGTAGCGGCGGGCCTCCCGGTCGTAGAGGATCCCTCCGCCGCCCAGGATGAGCAGGTCGAGCTGGGCCAGGACCAGCGCGGAGTCGGTGCGGCTGACGCCCTCCCAGGGCACCGCCTCCACGTCGGGGTGGGCGACGCGGGTGTGCTCGGGGTGACGGGAGAAGACGATGATGCGGGCGTTCGGCTCCTGCTTGCGCAGATCCGCGAGGAGGCCGGTGAGGATCGCCTCGTCGCCGAGGTTCCGGCCACCGTACGAGCCGAGCACACCAATGGTCAGTCCGGCACCATGCGTCATCCGTCGCTCCTCCCCGGGTGCGGTCCGCCGGCGGGTTCCCGCTGGGCTGGTGAACAGTCCTGCCGAGGAGACTGAGGCGAGCGAGGAGACTGAGGCGAGCGCGCGTAATCAGCCCGCCGGGTCGATCCGCTTGGCCATCTGCTGGGAGGTGACCTCGAAACCCAGGCTGCGGTAGAGCCCGATCGCCACGGTGTTCGTGCCGAAGACGTTCAACCCCAGCTCGGGTACGCCGAGACGGGCCAGTTCCGCCTCCATGAGCTGGATCATCCGACGCGCGTGCCCCCGGCCACGGTGCTCCGGGTGCACCTCGATGTTGTGAATCCAGGCCCGCAGCGTGTCGGGGGCGCCGGCCCCGGGCAGGGTCACCCAGATCCAGCCGACCTCGACGTCGTCGACCCGGGCCATCCGCAGCAGCGCGCCCTCGGTGGCCGCGCCCGCCGGCAGCAGCTCCCGCATCTGGCTCGCCGACCGCTCCCGGGCCGCCTCCGGGGTCAGGCCCCGGTGCGCCACCAGATCCTCGGCGTACTCCCGCTCCAGCGGTCCGCGCAGCCGATCCAGCTCCTGCTCGGTCATCGGCGCCAGCGTCAACTCCACTGTCTCCCCCTCTCACCGGTGTCCTCCCGCGCGAGCCCGGCGGGGCGACCCGACGAGCGCGGCCCGGCAATGATGGCAGGGTGCGGATCGCCCACGTCAGCGACAGCCACCTCGCCAACCCGGAGGGGGTCGCCACCTCGATCGGCACCACCGTGGCACTGCTGCGCGCCACCGACCACCGGGTCGTCCTGCACTGCCCCGGCCCGCTGTCCCGCCGGCGCCGCCAGCCGGGTGAGGTGCCCTCGCTGCCGGTGCCGACCCGGCCGTACCGGCTGGCGCCGCCCCGGCCGCCGGACGCACCGGCCGACGTGGTGCACGTCCACACCACCGGCCCGCTCGGCGTCGCCGGCCTGCGCTGGGCCGCCGAGCAGGGCGTGCCCGCGGTGCTCACCTGGCACACCGACCTGGTGGCGTACGCGGCGCACTACCCCGAGGTGCCGATCGGCGCCGCGTACGCCGGCCTGCGGCTGGGTCTGCGCTGGGGGGTCCGGGACCTGTGGGCGCTGGCCCGCCCCGGCCCGGCCCGGCAGGCGCGGCTGGCGGAGCTCGGGCGGTGCCTGCTGGCGCACACCAGCGTGCTGGTCACCCCGTCGGCCAAGACGGCGGCGCTGATGGCCCCGATGGCCGGGCGGACCCCGATCGTGGTGCTGCCGACCCCGGTCGCCGCGCCGGGTGTCGACGCCGACGACCGGCGGCGGCTGCGGGCCCGGCTGGGCATCGCGGCGGACGCGCCGGTGGTGCTCGCGGTGGGCCGCACCACGCCGGAGAAGAATCCGGACCTGCTGTTGGCCGCGTTCGCCCGGGTCCGGCGCGACCTGCCGGCGGCACGGCTGGTGCTTCTCGGGGCGCGGCGACACCGGATCGCGGTCCGCCGGGCGGCCCGGCGGCTCGGCGTGGCTGACGCGCTGCACCTGCTGCGCCCGGTGCCGCACGACCGGGTGGGCGCGCACTACCGGGCGGCGGACGTGCTCGCGTTCGCGTCCACAACCGACACCCAGGGGTTGACGCTCTGCGAGGCCGAGGCGTACGGACTGCCCGTGGCCATGGTGGACGCGGCACTGGCCGAGCGGCCCGGCGCCGCCACCACCCGACCGGTCGCCGAGCCCACGGCGGCGGCGTTCGGGGCGCTGCTGACCCGCCTGCTGACCGAGCCGGAGCTTCGCAAGGCGGTGGTCCGCGACGGCCGGGCGGCGGTGGCGGCCTGGTCCGGGCCGCGTTACCTGGCCGAGCTGACCACCCTGTACGCGACGCTGTGGCCGGTCAGCGCAGCGGACGCGACGACAGCCGACCCACCTGGGCCAGCACCAGCGGGAGCTGCCATCCCCGAGGCGCGGCGAGGTGACGCGGCGACCAGACGGGCGCGAACTTCGCCTTGAACCGGCGCAGCCCCCGGAATCGGTACCAGCGCTCGCCGTGCCCGTACACCGCCCGGCCCAACCGGCACAGCGGGTCCGCGCCGGTCAGCCCGGACAGCGGGGCCAGCCCCAGCTCGACGCTGGTCAGGCCCCGGTCCCGCGCCGCGTGCAGCACCTCGACCAGGAGATGGTCCATCACCGTGGGTGGCGCGTCCGGGTGGTACCGCAGCAGGTCCACGCCCCACCGGTGCGGCGTCGGCAGCAGCGCGGCGAAGGCCACCGCCCGTCCGCGCTGTCGCAGCACCGCGATCGGCAGCCGGGCCAGGTAGCCGGGCACGAACCCGCCCAGGGAGAACGACATGTCCGGTCGCCCGGCCAGCCAGGCGTCCGAGACGGGGCGCAGCTCGTCGACCAGGCCCGCGCCGGGCAGCACCGCGAACGACAGATCGTCGCGCTGGGCCAGCCGCCGCCAGTTGCGGCGCAGCGCCCCCCGCGCCGGCCCGGTCAGGGCGAAGTCGGCCAGCGGCACGCTCGCCGACTCCCCCACCGGATGCACGGCGAGACCCAGCCGGCGCAGCTCGGGCAGCAGCGAGTCGCCGACGTGGTACACCGCCGGGCGGCGGCCGGCCCGCCGGGCGGTCGCGCAGAAGTCGGCCAGCAACCCGTACCGCTCGGCGGCCGGCCCGACCGGCGGCCCGAACGCGATCCAGGAGCGGCCGCACACCCCGTACATCAGGAAGCTGGCCCCGGACGGCGAGAAGTGGAACCGCTTGTCGCCGAGGAGCGCGAGCGCGGAGTCCGGCTCCCGATCGGCGTCGGCGGCCAGGATCGCCCGTACCCGGCGCAGTTGCTCGTCATGGCGTCCGTCGATGCGGCGATGGTAGCGTCCGCCGCGTGTCGGGCCGGGTCCTGCGGGTCAGCGCCGGCGCGGTGGTCGCCGTCGGGCTGGCCCTGTCCGTGATCGCCGCGCGCGAGGAGCCCGTCGAGCTGCTGTTCTACTTCACCGTGCAGGTCAACCTGGCCTACCTGGTGGCGCTGCTGGCCGGCGGTGGCGACCGGCTGCGCACCGCGCTCACCGTCTACCTGGTCGGGACCGCCCTGGTCTTCGTGCTGGTGCTGGCCAATCCGTGGAGCGGCTACGCGATGGTGGCCACGGTCGACGCCCGGGGGCCGGTCTCCGACGCCGGCAACCTGCTGCTGCACGCGGTCGCGCCGCCGCTGGCCGCCGCGGAGTGGCTCACCCGCCGTCCCCGGGCGGCCCTGCGCCCGGCGTACGCGGTCAGCCTGCTCGGCTATCCGCTGGTGTGGCTGACGGTGATCCTGGTCCGCGGCGCCCTCGGCCGGGACGAGGACCGCTACCTCTATCCGTTCCTCGACGTGCCCCGACTCGGGTACCCCACGGTCGTCCTCAACGCGCTGCTCTTCGCCCTGACCCTGCTGCTGATCGCCCTGACCGCGGTCCGCCTCACCCGCCCCGACCCGTCTCCGGGCTACGCCCCGCTCCCCCGGCGCGATGGCGAAAAACGGACCTGGGGGTGGAAACGAGGGGTCCGATGGCCGCCAGACGAGGAGCCGGCGCGGCGACATGATCGTTTGCATGACGACGACGTTTGACGGAACGGTAGCCCTGGTGACCGGCGGTTCCCGGGGCATCGGAGCCGGTATCGCCCTGCGCCTGGCGCAGGACGGGGCCGACGTGGCGCTGACCTACCGGCAGAACGCTGAGCAGGCCGCGACCGTGGTGAAGCAGATCGAGGCGCTGGGCCGGCGGGCGCTGGCCATCCAGGCCGACGGCGCCGACGCGAGCGCGGTGCGGAACGCGGTCGACCGGACGGCCGCCGAGCTGGGCCGGCTGGACATCCTGGTGAACAACGCCGCGGTGTTCCTGGTCGGGACCATGGAGGACCTCGGCACGGCCGAGCTGGAGCAGACCATCGCGGTGAACGTCCGGGCGCCGTACGTCGCCGCTCAGGCGGCGCTGCGACACCTGGGCGACGGTGGGCGGATCATCAGCATCGGGAGCAACGTCGGTGAACGGGCCGTCTTCCCCGGGCTGGCCCTCTATTCGATGAGCAAGACCGCCCTGGCCGGGCTGACCCGGGGCCTGGCCCGCGAGCTGGGTCCCCGGGGCATCACCGTCAACCTGGTCAACCCCGGGCCGACGGACACCGACGCCAACCCGGCGGACGGGCCGAACGCGGCGGCGATCGCCGGCTTCACCGCCGTCGGCCGCTACGCTCGCCCCGCCGACATCGCGGCCACCGTCGCGCACCTGGCCAGCCCGGAAGCCGGCTACGTGACCGGTGCGGTGGTCAACGTGGACGGCGGCTTCACCAGCTGAGGACGCCGGGCGCACCGGATGCGGTGCGCCCACCCGGCGGCGTGGGTGGACGGTTCTGGCTCACCCGTCCCCCTCCAACACCGGGCGTACCGTGTCGACGAACGAGACGCGGCGGTTCGTCCGCACCTCGATCGCGGCGAGCCAGCGCTCGCGGTGCCGGTCGCGCAGCGGCACCCCCGCCTCGCCCGCCTCGCCCGCCTCGCCGCCGAGCCGGCGCTGGTCGGCGTACTCGGTGGTGAGGCTGGCCAGCACCGACCGGGCCGCCGCCGCCACCTCCGCCGGACCCTCCAGCAACACCAGGTTGTACGCCTCGTCCACGGCGCGCATCGCCGCGTACGTCTCGTCGTAACCGGGCTCCGGCCCGTCCCCGCCGGCCTCCACCCACCGCCGGTCCAACCGCCGGTACGCCTGGTCGCAGGCGCTCAGGAACCCGACGTACGCCTCCCGCCGCAGCTCGTCACGACGGGTCGCCCGCCGTTCGGCGTTCTCCTGGCGGGCGACGGTCAGCTGGTGGGCCAGTTGTCGGCGGGTGCTGCGCGCGCCGATCAGCCCGGTCAGGGCGGCGGCGGCCAACGTGGACAGGGCGGTGATCAACGCGACGGCGACGGTGTCCTGCACGCGCCCATCATGGCGGCGCCCAGACTCTGGCCGCCACCGTCAGCGGGGCGGGTCCTCGCCGGTGAGTCCGTCCACCGACTCCCGGATCAGGTCGGCGTGGCCGACGTGCCGTGCGTACTCCTCGATCAGGTCGACCAGGACCCGGCGCAGGCTGGGCACCTGACCGTCCGGCCAGTCGCCCCGGGCCAACTGCTCCGGCCCGGCGTCGGCGAGCAACTCCGCGACGGTCGCGCGGGAGCGCGCCACCGCCTCCCGCCAGAGCGTGTAGAGCTGTTCGGGGCTGTCCTCGGCGGCCGAACGCCAGTCCCAGGCCGGATTCGCGTCCCAGTCGACCGTGTCCCACGGTGGCCCCGGCGACCGCCCGGCCAGCTTCAGCGAGAAGTAGAGATCCTCGACCAGGGCCAGGTGCTTGAGCAGCCCGCCCAGGGTGATCGACGACGGGCCGAGCGTCGCCCGGAGACCGGCGGCGTCCAGCCCGCCGGTCTTCCACGCGAGCGTGGCGCGCTGGCGGTCCAGGGAGCCGAGCAGCGTGGCGGTCTCGTCGCCCGCGATCGGCGGTTCGGGGTGACCGTGCTCGTCCGCGTTGGTCATGGAGACGGACGCTACCGCCCGACGTGGCGAAGCGCTGCCCGCGCCGATCACTGGTTGACTGCCGGGATTGGTGCTGATGCGAGAAGGGGTGGGCGCGGCAGGTTTCGAACCTGCGACCCCCCGCTTGTAAGGCGGGTGCTCTCCCACTGAGCTACGCGCCCGGAACGCCCGTACGGCGGGCCGGAGGCTGGCAAGCTTACCCTGCTCGCCGCCGACCCGGGCGCACGGCGTACCCCGGTCAGGAGGTCGCTTCGGCGATGGCCTTGCGCCAGCCCTGCTGGTCGCGGGCTTCGCCCGGGCCGTTCAGCTCGGCGAAGCGGACCACGCCGGTCTTGTCGATGACGAACGTGCCCCGGTTGGCGAAGCCGGCGACGTCGTTGAAGACCCCGTACGCCTGGGCGACGGCGCCGTGCGGCCAGAAGTCGGCCAGCATGGGGAACTGGTAGCCCTCCCGGTCGGCCCAGACCTTGTGGCTGTAGACCGAGTCGACGCTGACCGTCAGCACCTGGACGTCGTCGTTGACGTACTCGTCGAGGTTGTCCCGCACCTCGGCCAGCTCGCCCTGGCAGGTGCCGGTGAAGGCGAGCGGGTAGAAGACCAGCAGCACGGTGCGCCGACCACGGAAGGCCGAGAGCCGGACCTCCTGGTTGTTCTGGTCCTTCAGCGTGAAGTCCGGCGCCTCGGCGCCAACCTCGACGGGCATGCGAACTCCTCGGGTCGAGTCAGGGGACGGCACGAGCCTGCCAC
Organism: Micromonospora sp. CV4; assembly: GCF_003667455.1. Lineage (NCBI taxonomy): Bacteria > Bacillati > Actinomycetota > Actinomycetes > Micromonosporales > Micromonosporaceae > Micromonospora > Micromonospora sp. CV4. The sequence continues at coordinate 8,071 of NZ_RCVI01000309.1, forward strand.
ACCCGGCGGCGCGGACCGCCGGGCGCGCGAGGGGAACGAGTGTCGGGCTACTTCTTGGCCTTGGCCCCTCGGCGCAGCACCAGGCGGGCGCCGCTCCAGTCCCGGCCGGCGTTGACGGTGGAGGTCTGCTGAAGGCCGGCGGTGGGCGCGGACTCCGCGACCTCGCTCGGCTCGACGTGCCCGTCACGCCCGGCCTTGGGCGTGAGCAGCCAGACGACCCCGTTGTCGGCCAGCGGGCCGAGGGCGTCGACGAGAAGCTCGAAGAGGTCACCGTCGCCGTCGCGGTACCAGACCAGCACCGCGTCGACCACCTCGTCGGTGTCCTCGTCGACCAGATCTCCACAGCGGTCGGTCAGGGCGTCCCGGAGATCCTGGTCGACGTCGTCGTCGTACCCCATCTCCATGACGACCATCCCCGGTTCGATCCCGAACCGGTCCGCCAGGCTGCGTACCCCGTCGGCGGCCTGACCAGCGGTCGCGCTCACTGTCGCGTGCCTCCTCATCTCGTCCCTGCTCGCGGCGCCGGAACCGACGCCGTCAGGCAAAGTCCACACAGTTGTGCGTCCGCGCGCAAGTGGCGCACCGGGTGGAACGGAATTTACCGTGCCAGCAGCGTACGGGCACCGTCGGTAATGGCTTCCTCGGAGACCAGAACCTGACGTGCTGCCGGACCTAATGGTACAAACGAGTCAACTCCGGCTACTCGTCGCGCCGCACCCACATATCCGGCGTCGACCAGCGCGGCGATCACCCCTTCGCCGACCCCGCCGGACCGGCGTGTCTCGTCCACCACCAGCACCCGGCCGGTCGCCGAGGCCTCCCGGATGATGTCGGCCACCGGCAGCGGGGCCAGCCAGCGCAGGTCCACCACCCGGGTGCCAACCCCCTCCTCGGCGAGGACGGCCGCGGCCCGCAGCGACATCCGCACCCCGTTACCGAAGGTGATGATTGTCAGGTCGTCGGCCGAGCCGACCCGGTAGACCCGGGCCCGGCCGATCGGCACGTGCCCGGCCACCCAGGCGCCCGGCTCCGGATACCCGGCCAGCCACTCCCCGTCGCCCTCGGCGTACAGGTCACGGGTGTGGTAGAGCGCGATCGGCTCCAGGAACACGCAGACGCTGCCGTCTACCGCCGCGCTGGCCAGGCAGGTCCGCAGCATGGGCGCGGCGTCGTCCGGCCGCGCCGGCACCGCGACCACCAGGCCGGGCACATCCCGGAGTACGGCCACCGAGTTGTCGTTGTGGAAGTGCCCGCCGAACCCCTCCTGGTACGCGAGCCCGGCCACCCGCACCACCATCGGGTTGCGGAACGCGCCCTGGGAGAAGAACTGCATGGTGGCCGCCTCGCCGCGCAGCTGGTCCTCGGCGTTGTGCAGGTACGCCAGGTACTGGATCTCCGGCACCGGCAGCATCCCGGCCAGCCCGGCGCCCAGGCCCAACCCGAGCACCGAGGTCTCGTCGAGCAGGGTGTCGAAGACCCGGGCCGGCCCGAAGCGGTCGCGCAGCCCCTTGGTCACCCCGTAAACGCCGCCCTTGGCGGCCACGTCCTCGCCGAAGACCGCCATCTGCGGGTGGTCGAGCAACCCGTCGGCGAGCGCCGCGTTGATGCTCTGCGCGAGGGTCAGCGGGCCGACCAGCTCCGGTGGCTTGCCCCCGAACGCCTCCGCGCGGGCGCCCGCGCCCTTGGCCCGTTCCCGCCAGCCGATCAGAGTCGGCTCCTGATAGGCGATCACCTCGGCCTCGTGCGCCGAGCCGCGCCCCGCCTGGACCAGCTGCCGCCGGCCGAAGCCCTCCCCCGAGAGCACTTCGGCCGCACGGACCCCCGCCAGCCAGGCCGGCAACTGCTCAGCCCGCTGTACGACGTCCCAGACCACTTCCACCGGCGCCGCCACGTGCGCACTGCGTTCCACGAGGATCATTTCCGTCTTCCTCCAGTGAGGACATCCCACGATATCGGCACTCTATGCGCAAAATCGGACGTACCTGGACGGGTTTGGAAAAAGACACGCCGATCAACCATTGCGCATCGCGTCATCCCGGCCTATGGCGCATTCATCCGCAGCGCCCTAGAGTCCCGAACACGTTTCACGTTGACCGGGAGGGCGCATGTCGACCGCACCGATGCCCGAGTTCCCCGACGGCTTCCGCTGGGGCGTCTCCACCTCGGCCCACCAGATCGAGGGCGCCACCACGGCCGACGGGCGCGGACCGTCCATCTGGGACACCTTCGCGCACTCCCCCGGTCGGATCAGCGACGGCAGCAGCGGCGAGGTGGCCTGCGACCACTACCACCGGCACACCGAGGACGTGGCGCTGCTGGCCGGGCTCGGCGCCTCGGCGTACCGGTTCTCCATCGCCTGGCCCCGTGTGCAGCCCACCGGCGCCGGCCCGGCCAACGCCGCCGGCCTGGACTTCTACGACCGGCTGGTGGACGAGTTGCTGACCGCCGGCATCGACCCGGTGGCCACGCTGTACCACTGGGACCTGCCCCAACCACTCGAAGACGCCGGAGGCTGGCTGCGCCGTGACACCGCCGGCCGCTTCGCCGAGTACGCCGACCTGACCGCCGCCCGGCTCGGCGACCGGGTCCGGCTCTGGATCACGCTGAACGAGCCGTTCATCCACATGAGCCTCGGCTACGGCATGGGCGTGCACGCCCCCGGCCGGATGCTGCTCTTCGACGCCTTTCCGGTCGCCCACCACCAACTGCTCGGGCACGGGCTCGCGGTCGCCGCGCTCCGAAGCCGCACCGCCAGCCCGGTGGCGATCGCCAACAACTACTCGCCGGTGCGGGTGCTCGGCGACACCGACGCCGACCGCGCCGCCGGGGCCGCGTACGAGGCGCTGCACAACCGGCTCTTCACCGACCCGCTGCTCGGCCGGGGCTACCCGGAGCTGCCCGGCTTCGACGCCGGCGTGGTCCACCCCGGTGACCTGGACACGATCGCCGCGCCGATCGACGTGCTCGGGGTCAACTACTACAGCCCGACCGGCGTACGGGCCGCCGAGGAGGGGTCCCCGCTGCCGTTCGACCTGGTGCCGATCGAGGGCTACCCGCGTACCGCCTTCGACTGGCCGGTGGCCCCCGACGGGCTGCACGACCTGCTCCGCTGGCTGCGTGACACGTACGGCGACGCGCTGCCCCCGATCGAGATCACCGAGAGCGGCTGCGCGTACGACGACGCGCCGGACGCGGACGGGCGGGTGCCGGACCCGGAGCGGATCGCGTACCTCGACGGGCACCTGCGGGCGGTGCGGGCCGCCATCGACGACGGGGTCGACGTGCGCGGGTACTTCGTCTGGTCGCTGCTGGACAACTGGGAGTGGGCCGAGGGGTTCACCAAGCGCTTCGGTCTGGTGCACGTGGACTACACCACCCAGACCCGTACGCCGAAGTCCTCGTACACCTGGCTGCGGGACGTGATCGCGGCCAGCCGGCCGGGGTCGGCACGGTGACCACCCTCGACCCGACCCCGGCGTCGCTGCCGGCCGCGCTCGCCGAGCCGACCGTGCCGGTACGGCGCGGCTGGATCGGGTTGATCTTCGCGGCCAACCTCGGGGTCTGGATGGCGTTCTTCACCCCCATCCAGGTGCTGCTGCCGCAGCAGATCGAGCGGATCGCGCCGGGCGACAAGGAGACCATGCTGGCCGTGGTCACCGGTCTGGGCGCGCTGGCCGCGGTGCTGGCCAACCCGCTCGCGGGCGCGCTGTCCGACCGGACCTGCCTGCGGGTGGCCGGCCGGGAGTTCGGCCGCCGGCACGTCTGGACCGCGGGCGGGGCACTGCTCGGCGCGGCGGCCCTGGTGCTGCTGGCCCAGCAGCGGACCATCCTCGGGGTCGCCCTCGGCTGGGTCGCCGCACAGGTGTGCTTCAACGCGATGCTGGCCAGCCTCACCGCGGCCGTCCCGGACCGGGTGCCGGTCGTGCAGCGCGGCGGCGTCTCCGGATGGGTGGGCATCCCGCAGGCGCTCGGGCTGGTGCTCGGCGCGGTGCTGGTCACCGCCCTGGTCACCGGCAACGCGGCCGGTTACCTGGCCATCGCGGTGGCGATCGTGCTGCTGTCCCTGCCGTTCGCGCTGTTCACCCCGGACGACCCGCTGCCCCGCGCGCACCGCCCAACGCTGCGGACCCGCGCGCTGCTGGCCTCGATGTGGATCAGCCCGCGCCGGCACCCGGACTTCGCCTGGGCCTGGATCACCCGGTTCCTGGTCCAGCTCGGCAACGCCCTGGGCACCCTCTACCTGCTGTACTTCCTCACCGACGGGGTCCGCCACCCCGACCCCGAGGGCGGCCTGCTCGTGCTGATCCTGCTCTACACGCTCGGCATGATGCTGACCGCGGTGGTCGCCGGCCGGCTGTCGGACCGATCCGGGCGACGCAAGATCTACGTGATCGTCTCGGGGCTGATCATGGCGGTGGCGGCGCTGCTGCTCGCGGTCGCGCCGGTCTGGCCGATGGCGATCGTCGCCGCCCTGCTGCTCGGCGCCGGCTACGGCGTCTACCTCTCGGTGGACGCCGCGCTGATCACCCAGGTGCTGCCCCGCGCCACCGACCGGGCCAAGGACCTCGGCGTGATCAACATCGCCAACTCGGCGCCACAGGTGCTCGGGCCGGCGCTCTCCGCCCCGCTCGTGGTGTCCCTGGGCGGCTACCCGACGCTCTACGCGGTCACCGCCGCGGTCACCCTGGTCGGCAGCGCCCTGGTCCTCAAGATCCGCTCGGTCCCCTGAGTCGGGGGGCCGTGACCGAAACCGGTCGCCAGCCGCCGTAGGCTGGGGGGCGTGACAGTACGTGTGCGTTTCGCCCCCTCCCCGACCGGCATGTTCCACGTCGGCGGCGCCCGCTCGGCGCTGCAGAACTGGATCTACGCCAAGCAGCAGGGCGGGGTGTTCGTGCTGCGCGTCGAGGACACCGACGCGGCGCGCAACAAGCCCGAGTGGACCGAGGGCATCCTCTCCGCGCTGGACTGGATCGGCATCTCCCGGGGCAGCTACGAGGGCCCCTACTTCCAGTCCCAGAACGCCGGCGAGCACCGGGCCGCCGCCGCCCGGCTCTACGAGTCGGGCCGCGCGTACTACTGCGACTGCACCCGTGAGGACGTGCAGGCCCGCACCGGCTCGCAGCACCAGGGCTACGACGGCTACCACCGCGACCTGGGCCTCGGCCCGGGTGAGGGGCGGGCGCTGCGCTTCCGTACGCCCGACGAGGGCACGACGGTGGTGGTCGACCTGATCCGCGGCGAGCCCACGTTCGAGAACCGGTTGATCGAGGACTTCGTCATCGCCCGGGGCGACGGCTCGGCGGTCTTCCTGCTGGCCAACGTCGTCGACGACATGACCATGGGGATCACCCACGTGATCCGGGCCGAGGAGCACCTCCCCAACACCCCCAAGCAGCAGCTGCTCTGGGACGCCCTCGGGGTCAAGCCGCCGGTCTGGGCGCACGTGCCGGTGGTGGTGAACGAGAAACGGCAGAAGCTCTCCAAGCGGCGGGACAAGGTCGCCCTGGAGGCGTACCGCGACGAGGGCTACCTCGCCGGCGCGATGCGCAACTACCTGATGCTGCTCGGCTGGGCGCCCTCCGGGGACCGCGAGATCGTCCCCTGGTCGGTGATCGAGGACGAGTTCCGGCTGGAGGAGGTCAACCCCTCCCCCGCGTTCTTCGACGAGAAGAAGCTGCGCGCGTTCAACGGCGAGTACATCCGGGCGCTGCCGGTGGCCGAGTTCATCGACGCCTGCCAGCCATGGTTGACCGGCACCGGCACCATCGCGCCGCCGCCGTGGCAGCCCGAGGAGTTCGACGCCGACGCGTTCGCCGCCGTGGCGCCGCTGGCGCAGACCCGGATCGCGGTGCTCAGCGAGATCGTGCCCAACGTCGACTTCCTCTTCCTGGCCGCACCGACGATCGACGAGGCCGCCTGGACCAAGACCATGAAGGACGGCTCCGCCGACCTGCTGGACGCCGCCGTCGCCGCGTTCGAGGCTCTGGAGTCGTGGGACGCCGAGTCGCTGAAGTCGACGCTGGAGGCGGTGGGCGCCGAGCGGGGCCTCAAGCTCGGCAAGACGCAGGCCCCCGTCCGGGTCGCCGTCACCGGTCGCACCATCGGCCTGCCGCTGTTCGAGTCGCTGGAGGTGCTCGGCCGCGAGCGCACCCTGACCCGGATGCGCGCCGCCCGGCTCCGCCTGGTCTGACCGCCTCGGTCGCGCCACGCCGCCCCGCTGAACGACGGTGGGGCGGCGTCGCCATCTGTGCCGAAGTGGCGGTGTCACCGGCGCGAGCCGGATGCACCCTCCTCGCCGCCTTTGCTCTGCTTACTCATATGCGACAGACACCGGCGCTGAGTGTCGCGTATGCACAAGCAGAGCAAAGGGGGCAACGGGCCTGCCCCGAGGGTCGGCCGGGCAATGAGGGCCGGGTCAGTCGCGGGTGGCCCGACGGCGGAGCAGGAATCCGCTCACCAGGACGGCGAGCACCAGGGCACCGAGTGCCCAGAGCCACCAGCGCTGACCGGAGTCGGCGTCCTCCTGCGCCAGCGGCACGACCGCCGTCGGGCTGCCGCTCTCCGCGACGGGTGACGCCGAGGTCGGCCCGGTCGACGGCGAGCCGGCTGCGGCACCCGGCGTCGCGGCGGCGCCACCGCTGGCCGACGGCGAGGCGGACGGGTCGGCGGCCGTGCCGGTGGTGAGGGTGAACCGCACCTCCCCCTTCACCGGGTGCCCGTCGTTGGAGGCGAGCTGGTAACCGACGATGTAGAGCCCCGCGGCGCCGGGCTTGAACGGCACCCGCACGCGGCTGCCGGCGAAGGCCGGCAGCCCGCCGGCGACCACATTGTCCGGTCCGGTTATTGTGATCTTCGTCGTAGCCGGGTTCGGCTTTGCCAGGAACCGGAGCTCGATCCGGGTGGGCGCGGTGGCCACCCGGGCGCCGTCGCGCGGATTGCTGCCGGTCAGCGAATTGTGCGCCGCGGCCGGCGTAGCCGGGGCCAGCAACGACACACCGCACGCCACGCCGAGCACCACTGGCACGATCCGTGCCATACGTGTAACCCTGCCCCCCATGAACCCCTCCGTAAGGGTACGATCCGCCCGCTGATCAAACGGCTCCTCATTAGTCGAGCAGAGATCGCAGATAGTTCCAATTACTGCTCCACAAGCTGCAAATCATCGACGTTCTGCGACCCTGTGAGAGTGGCCCCGACCGCCCGGTCGGTTCCGCCACCGACCAATCGATCCGGACGTCACGGCGAAGCCATCCATCGAACGGGGCGAGGAGGCGGGATGGTCCGACAGATGAGGCGGTACGTCGCCGTGCTGGCTGGCACGCTGGCGGCGGCGCTGCTGTCGCTCGGCACCGCCGGTCCGGCCAAGGCGGCACCGAAGCCGGCACCGAAGCCGGCACCGGCGGGAGTGGACATCAGCGGCCCGGGGCTGTCCGCACCGTTGCGGTTGCGCGCGGAAACACAGCCGGCGCACGTCGTCGCGGTCATCGACCAGGTCAACTTCCTCGGTCGCGTGGGCCAGCCCAAGGGGCCGAAGGCGGCCAACCTCGGTCCGAAGTACACAGTCGTGGTCCTCGCCGGTGAGACGCCGAAGCAGACGTACGACCTCTATCCCAAGGCGGTCGGTGGTCCACGGATCTACCGGCCGGCGAAGCAGCCGGACTCCCGCAAGATCAGCGCCGGGTGGTTCCTCGGCCGGCTCAGCATGTCCGAGACGTTGCGTACCGCGGGGGTGCCGCTGGAGCGGCAGTTCGACACGGTCAGCGGCGGCGTGGGCGGCGGCGAGCGGGTGCTCCCGGAAGACACCCTCGACCCGGCCAAGGACATCGACGAGGCCCTCGGCGAGCTGCAACGACTGCTGCTGCTCAACGTCGCGGTGATGCTGACCATCACGGTCGGCCTCGCCGGGATCGCGCTGCTGATCCGCCGCCGTACCCGCTGACCGGTCACCGACGACCCGCCCGCTGACCCGTCAGGCGGGCGGTCGTCCGGTCAGCACCAGCGGCGCGGTGGGCGCTCCCGACGGGTGGCGCGCTGGCGCGGCCGCACCGGGCCGTGCCGGTGCGCGCCGGCCCAACCGGGCATCTCGCTGCGGCAGCCTGAGGTGGGATCGGGCTCGGGCTCCCCGGGCAGCGCCGGTTCGCCGGTCCGCTGGCGGGGCACCACGGCGTCGTCGTCCGGCCGGTCGGCGGGTCGCCCGGTGGTCGGCTCCGGCGGGTGCGACGGCGCGCCGCCGACCGCCCGGCGGTGCTTGGCAGCCGCCTGCGGGTCGTGGTTCCCCGGCCGGCAGGGCTCGCCCTGGGCGCAGCCGTGGTCGGCCTCCCCGTGCGCCATCCCGGTCTCCTCACGCTCACACTCACCCGCGGGTGCTCCCCCCGACGTGCCCTGACACCGTACTGGCCGGGACCGACGGGGCCACCACGGGTACGCAGACCAGCAACGCGTGCCGAGTCGCCGCCCGCCGGCGTACCCCTTTCGGCGCATGCCGGGTGCGGCGGGGTCCTCCCCGGGTCGGAGTCCGTGGCTCGACGGCTGTGATGGGATCGGGACCATGCGACCGCCACCGTGGCTCGGCTCCGGCACGCTCGGCCGGGATCTCGCGCTGGCCGGCGCGTCGCTGACCGGCGGCCTGATGCTGTTCGCCCTCGGCTGGCAACCACAGATCCGTCCACATCCGGACGTGCCGCCCGCGCTGTTCCTGCCGCCGCTGCTGGCCGTGTGCGTGGCCGTCGGCCTGCGCCGGGTCGCGCCGCGTTCCAGCCTGGGGGTCGGCACCGGGGCGCTGGTCGTGGACGTCGCGCTCGGCGGCTCGCTGGGCACGATCGTGATCTACACCCAGGTGCTCTACGACGCCTGCGTGTACGGGCCGGCGCGGCTGTGGCGGTGGCTGCTGCGGGTGACCGTGGGGCTGAGCGTGCTCGGCGCGGTGGTCGGCGTGCTCGGCTCCGGCGAGTGGCGCGGGGTCGCCGTCGGGGTGCTGGTGGTGCTCGTCGGCCTGTTGCCGGTGCTCACCGGGATCAGCGTCCGGCAGTACCGCGACCAGGCCGCCGCCGAACGGGCCCGCGCCGAGCAGACCGCCCGGCTGGTGGAGCTGGACCGCTGGCAGGCGGTCAGCGCCGAACGGGCCCGGATGGCCCGGGAGCTGCACGACGTGGTCGCCAACCATCTCAGCGCGGTGGCCATCCACGCCACCGCCGTGCTGTCGGTGCCCGGGTTGGACCGCGGCCAGGTCGACTCGGCGTTGCGGGTGATCCGGGAGAGCAGCGTGCAGGGTCTGGCGGAGATGCGGCAGATGATCGAGCTGCTGCGCGAGCCCGGTGCCGGCGGCGCGCGCGCACCGGCGGGCGACGACGGCGCGTTGCCGGAGGCGGCCAGCGCGCGGCTCGCCGAGGCGGACCGGTTGGTCGAGCGGATCCGGGCCGCCGGCCTCGCGGTGCGGGTCCACACCGACGGCACGCCCGGCCCGCTGCCGGTGGGGGTGGACCTCGCGGCGTACCGGATCGTGCAGGAGTCCCTGACCAACGCGCTCAAGCACGGCGCGGGCGAGGCGGAGCTGACGATCGCGTACCGGCCGGCGGAGGTCGTGCTGACGGTGGAGAATCCGGTTCGCCGGGGCGGCGCCGGGCTGACCGGCGCCGGGGCCGGGCTGATCGGGATGCGGGAACGGGCCACGCTGCTGGCGGGACGGTTCGACGCCGGGCCGCACGACGGCCGCTGGCGGGTCCGGGCCGCGCTGCCCACCCGGGAGGACGGGTGACCGGCCCGGCCCGGGTACCGGGGGACGCGGGTACGGCGGTCCGGGTGGTCGTGGCGGACGACCAGCCGGCGGTACGAGCCGGGCTGACGCTGATCCTGGCCGGCGCGCCGGGCGTCGAGGTGGTCGGCGAGGCGGGCGACGGCGACGAGGCGGTACGCCTGTGTCAGGAGCTGCGGCCGGACGTCGCGGTGCTCGACATCCGGATGCCGCGCCGGGACGGCATCTCCGCGACCCGGGCGATCGTCGCCGAGGGGCTCGCCGACGTGTTGGTGCTCACCACGTTCGACCTCGACGAGTACGTCTTCGGGGCGCTGCGCGCCGGAGCGGCCGGTTTCCTGCTCAAGGACACCGACGCCGCGGGGCTGGTGGCGGCGGTACGGACGGTGGCACGTGGGGACGGATTCATCGCCCCCGCGGTGACCCGCCGGTTGATCGCGGCGTTCGCGGCCACCGCGCCGGGCGCGTCGGCCACCACCCGGGCGGCCCTGGACACGCTCACCCCGCGCGAGCGTGACGTGCTGGCCTGCCTCGGCCTGGGCCTGTCCAATCAGCAGATCGCCGACCGGCTGGCGATGGCGGAGAGCACCACCAAGACGCACGTGAGCCGGATCCTGGCGAAGCTGGACCTGCGCAGCCGGGTGCAGGCCGCGATCCTGGCCCAGGAGCTGGGCCTGCCCGCCCCCGCCCCGCCGCCCTGACCACGGGCCTGGCCGGCCCGGAATGAAGATCCAGGTCAGCGCGTGTCAGGCTAGGGCGGTGAGTACGCCGGGCGGTGGGGAGCTGACGGCCACGCTGCGTCAGATCGAGCGCGCGGCGGGGGCGCTGGCCACCGCCAGCGTGGCCCGGATGGACGAGACCCTGCCCTGGTTCCGCGCCCTCCCGGCCGACCAGCGCTCCTGGGTGATGCTGGTGGCCCAGGCCGGCGCCCGGTCGCTGGTGCAGTGGCTGCGCGACGGCGGCGGCACGGCGGACAGCACCCAGGAGGTCTCCGACGAGGTCTTCGCCGCCGCTCCCGAGGCCCTGGCCCGGTCGATCACCCTTCAGCAGACCGTGGCGCTGATCAAGGTGACCATCGACGTGGTCGAGGAGCAGGTGTCGCACCTGGCCGCCGAGGGCGAGGAGCAGCAGCTGCGCGAGGCGGTGCTGCGCTTCTCCCGCGAGATCGCGTTCGCCGCCGCCCGGGTGTACGCGCGGGCCGCGGAGTCCCGCGGCGCGTGGGACGCTCGGCTCCAGGCCCTGCTGGTCGACGCGCTGCTGCGCGGTGACTCGCCGGACGTGCTGGCCAGTCGGGCGGCGGCGCTCGGCTGGACGGACGCGCCGCCGGTCGCGGTGGCGGTCGGCCGCTCCCCCGGTGGCGAGGTCTCCGCGGTGCTGCACGTGGTCTACCGGCAGGCCCGGCGGATCGGGGTCGAGGTGATCGGCGGGGTGCACGGCGACCGGCTGGTGATCGTGCTGGGCGGCGCGGCGGACCCGTTGGGCGCCACCGGCAAGCTGCTGACCGCGTTCGGGGACGGGCCGGTGGTGGTGGGTCCGGCCGTACCCAGTCTGGACGAGGCGACGGAGTCGGCGCGGGCCGCGCTGGCCGGCTTCCGGGCGGCGCCGGCCTGGCCGACGGCGCCGCGGCCGGTGCCGGCCGCGGACCTGTTGCCGGAGCGGGCCCTGGCCGGCGACGCGGAGGCCCGCCGCCGGCTGCGGCACGACGTGTACGCGACGCTGGTGCGCGCCGGTGGCGAGCTGCTGGAGACGCTGGACGCGTTCCTGGCCGCCGGTGGCACGCTGGAGAGCGCCGCGCGGGCGCTGTTCGTGCACCCGAACACGGTGCGCTACCGTCTGCGCCGCATCGCCGAGGTGACCGGCTTCTCGCCGCTGTCGCCGCGGGACGCGTTCGCCCTCCAGGTGGCGCTGACCGTCGGCCGGCTGGACCCGGTGACCCCGGTGACCCCACCCGTGCCGACCCAGACAATGACCCCGGCGGTCCGGAAAGCCACCCAAACCGGCGACGACAACCGCCGATCTTTGTAGGAACCCTCCAAAGCTTCTAGTGTGGTTTGGTCGAGGCCCGCACAGCGTTACCCACGCGTATCCGGGAGAGTCATAGTCGTGCTCGCCGTACTTAGTCCCGGCCAGGGTTCCCAGAAACCCGGCTTCCTGACCCCTTGGCTCGACCTGACCGGCACCGAGGCGCGACTGCGCGGGTGGTCGGCTCTGGCCGGGGTCGACCTGGTGCACCTGGGCACCGCCGCCGACGCCGACGAGATCAAGGACACCGCCCGCACCCAGCCGCTGCTGGTCGCCGCCGCGCTGCTCGCCGCCGAGCACCTGCCGCTGCACGACGTGACGCTCACCGTCGGGCACAGCGTCGGTGAGCTCGGCGCCGCGGCGCTGGCCGGGGTGCTGCCCGCCGAGGCCGCCATCACCCTCGCCGGCGTTCGGGGTCGGGAGATGGCCGCCGCGTGCGCGCTGGAGCCCACCGGAATGGCCGCCGTGCTCGGCGGCGACCCGGACGAGGTGCTCGCCGCGATCGCCCGGCACGGGCTGCACCCGGCCAACCGCAACGGCGCCGGGCAGATCGTCGCCGCCGGCTCGCTGGACGGGCTGGACAAGCTCGCCGCGGAGCCGCCCGCGAAGGCCCGGATCATCCGGCTCCAGGTGGCCGGCGCGTTCCACACCCCGTACATGGCGCCGGCCGAGACCGCGCTGGCCGCGGTGGCCGCCGGGATCAACCCGACCGACCCGGCCCGGATCCTGCTGTCGAACCTCGACGGCGCCGCCGTCGACCACGGTCGCGACATGGTGCAGCGCCTGGTCCGCCAGGTCACCGCGCCGGTCCGCTGGGACCTGTGCATGCGCACGCTGGCCGACCTCGGTGTGACCGGCGTGATCGAGCTGCCGCCGGCCGGCACCCTCGCGGGTCTGGTCAAGCGGGAGCTGAAGGGCGAGGGCGCCCCGGAGATCGTCACCCTGAACACCCCGGACGACCTGCCGGCCGCGCGGGACCTGATCGCCCGGCACGGCACGACGCCGGGCGACCGGCCCACCATCATCGGAGGACTTTCATGACTGGCAGTCGCATCGTCTCGATGGGGCACTACCAGCCCTCCCGGGTGGTGACCAACGACGACATCGCCCAGCTCGTGGACACCAACGACGAGTGGATCCGGGACCGGGTCGGCATCGCCACCCGGCGGATCGCCGACAGTGAGACGGTGGCCGACATGGCCGCCGCCGCCGCCGGCAAGGCGCTGGCCAACTCCGGCCTGACCGCCGCCGACATCGACCTGGTCGTGGTCGCCACCTGCACCTCGGTCGACCGCAGCCCCAACGTGGCCTGTCGGGTCGCCGCCAAGCTGGGCATCGCCGCGCCGGGCGCGTACGACGTCAACACCGCCTGCTCGGGCTTCGCCTACGCGCTGGGCACCGTCGACCACGCCATCCGGGCCGGGGCGTCGCGCAACGCGATCGTCATCGGCGCGGAGAAGCTCTCCGACTTCACCGACTGGACCGACCGCTCCACCTGCATCATCTTCGGCGACGGCGCCGGCGCCGCGGTGGTCACCGCGACCGCCGACGACGAGCCGGCCGGGATCGGTCCGGTGGTCTGGGGTTCGGCGCCGGAGAAGAGCGACGCGGTCCGCATCGAGGGCTGGCGCCCGTACATCCAGCAGGAGGGGCAGTCGGTCTTCCGCTGGGCCACCACCGCGCTGGCGCCGCTGGCCCTACAGGCGTGCGAGCGGGCCGGGGTCGACCCGTCGGAGCTGGCCGCGTTCGTGCCGCACCAGGCCAACGCCCGGATCATCGACGGCATCGCCAAGCGGCTCAACATCCCCAACGCGATCATCGCGAAGGACATCGTCGAGTCCGGCAACACCTCCGCGGCGAGCGTGCCGCTGGCCCTGTCCAAGCTGGTCGAGCGGCGGGAGGTGCCCTCGGGCGCCCCGGTGCTGCTGTTCGGCTTCGGTGGCGGCCTGACCTACGCCGGCCAGGTCGTCCGCTGCCCCTGATGACCCCCTCGGGCGCACACGCACCCCAGGAGTGGCGGCTGGCGACGTCGGCCGCCGGAGAACCCCCGATGAAAGGAACCAACCGCAATGACCCGTGACGAGATCACCACCGGCCTCGCCGAGATCCTCGAAGAGGTTGCCGGGGTGAACCCGGACGACGTGGCCGAGGGGAAGTCCTTCACCGACGACCTCGATGTCGACTCGCTCTCCATGGTGGAGGTCGTGGTGGCGGCCGAGGAGAAGTTCGGCGTCAAGATCCCGGACAACGAGGTGCAGAACCTCAAGACCGTCGGCGACGCCGTCACCTACATCGAGGCGCAGTCCTGATCATGAGTCGTCCTGACGTCGTCGTCACCGGGCTCGGCGCGACGACCCCGCTTGGCGGGGACGTCGCGTCGACCTGGGACGCCATGCTCGCCGGCCGCTCCGGGGTGAGTGCCCTCACCCAGGAGTGGGCCGCGCAACTGCCCGTCCGGATCGCCGCCCAGTTGGCCGTGGAACCGTCCGAGGTGCTGGACCGGATCCGGCTGCGCCGGCTGGACCGCTCCGAAGCGATCGCGATCATCGCGGCGCAGCAGGCCTGGGCGGACGCCGGCCTGGCCGACTCCGGCCTCGACGGTGAACGGTTGGCGGTCAGCGTCGGCTCCGGCATCGGCGGCGCCACCACCCTGCTCGCCCAGGACGACATCCTGGAGGCGTCCGGACCGCGGCGGGTCTCCCCGCACACCATCCCGATGCTGATGCCGAACGGTCCGGCCGCCTGGGTCGGGCTGGAGCTGGGCGCCAAGGCCGGCGTGCACTCGGTGGCCAGCGCCTGCGCCACCGGCGCCGAAGCGATCGCGCTCGGCCTGGACATCATCCGCGCCGGCCGGGCCGACGTGGTGGTGGCCGGCGGCACCGAGGCGGTCATCCACGCGCTGCCGATCGCCGGGTTCAGCTCGATGCGGGCCATGTCGACCCGCAACGACGAGCCGGAGCGCGCCTCCCGCCCGTGGGACCGGGGTCGTGACGGCTTCGTCCTCGGCGAGGGCGCCGGCATCGTGGTGTTGGAGCGGGCCGACCACGCCGCCGCCCGGGGCGCCCGGGTGTACGCGCGCCTCGCCGGCGCCGGGATCACCTCCGACGCGTACGACATCGTGCAGCCGCACGCCGAGGGCGAGGGCGCGATCCGTGCCATCGCCAGGGCGATAGCGGACGCGGACGTCGCCAAGCGGGACATCGTGCACGTCAACGCGCACGCCACGTCGACCCCGGTCGGCGACATGCTGGAGATCGGGGCGCTGCACAAGGCTCTCGGCGACCACCCGGTGCTGGCCGCGACCAAGTCGATGACCGGTCACCTGCTCGGTGCGGCCGGCGCGCTGGAGTCGATCGCCACCATCCTGGCCATCCGCGACGGTGTCGTGCCTCCGACGATCAACCTCGACGACCCCGACGACGGTCTCACCCTGGAGGTGGCCGCGCACAAGGCACGCCAGATGGAGATCCCGGCCGCGTTGAACAACGCGTTCGGCTTCGGCGGCCACAACGTGGCTCTCGTCTTCACCCGGGCCTGACCACCGGCGGAGACCCGTCGGCGGATGGCCGAGGCGCTGGCCGGCGCCCCGGCCGTCCGCGGCACCATCCCGCTGTAGCCGTGCAAGGAAGGGCCCCTTCTCGTCGCCTCGCGACAGGAAGGGGCCCTTCGGCGCGTTCAGCCCCGGTTGCGGGGGTGGTGCCGACCCGTCGGCGAGCTCGGCTCAGGTGGCGCAGGTGGTGGCCGGCAGACCGGGCACGGTCACCGGAGACCGGCCGACCGGGCGGGCCTTGCCGGCCAGCACGGCGGCCAGCGCGGTCATGGACGCCCGGCTGGAGGAGTACGTGGCCAGCAGCGTCGGCGACTTCGCCTTGCCCAGCACGTACGGGGTGTCCATGGCGACGGTGACCGCCGCGTCGGCGCGCAGGTCCGCGGCGCCGTCGCCATAGCCGACCAGGTGCACCACCGTGCCGCCGCTGGGCGCCACCTTGACGCCGGCCGCGGTCAGCGCCTCGGTGAGCAGGGCGCGGGTGCCGTCCCGGCCGCCGGACGAGGTGACGGTGACCGGCCCGCGCACCGCGCCACCGCAGGCGCCCCGCAGCACGGTGACCGCGCCGGCGGCCAGCGCGTCCGCCGCCGCGCGGTGCGCCGGGGCGTTGAGCGTGGACATCTCGGCCGTGGGGAGCGCCGCCAGCCGGAACTTCATGGTCAGCACCCGGGTGACCGCCTCGACCAGTCGGGCCCGGGCCAGCGACCCGCCACGCAGCGCGGCGAGCAGCCCGTCGTACGCCTGGCCGACGTTCGGGGTCATCAGGATCAGGTCGTTGCCGGCGTTCAGCGCCCGGACCGCGGCCTCGCCGGGGGCCCAGCGCTTCGCCGGGGGCATGTTCATGCCGTCGGTGATCACCACGCCGTTGAAGCCGAGCTGGCCGCGCAGGATGTCGGTGAGCAGCTTGTGCGAGAAGGTCGCCGGGGTGCCGGGGTCGATGGTCCGCGCGTCCAGGTGACCGGACATCACGGCCATCGCTCCGGCGCCGATCCCGGCGGTGAACGGCGGCCAGGCGCCGCTCTTCAGCGCGGCCGCGGACTGGGTGAGCACCGGCAGGTCCTGGTGCGAGTCGTCGGCGCTGTGGCCGTGACCCGGGAAGTGCTTCAGGGTGGCGGCGACGCCGACCGCCTGGAGGCCCCGGACCGCGCCGCCGACCTGCGCCGCGGCCCGCTTCGGGTCCGCGCCGTAGGACCGGGAGCCGATCACCGTGCTGCGGGTGGCCAGCACGTCGGCCACCGGGGCGAAGTCGATGTTGATGCCCATCGCGGCCAGCTCGGCGCCGGCGGCCCGCCAGGCGGCCTCGGTCAGCGCCGGGTCGCCGGCCGCACCGGCGGCGAGGGCGCTGGGCAGCACGGTGACATCGTTGGTGATCCGGGTGACCACGCCGTACTCCTGGTCGGTGCCGATCAGGAAGGGCGCCGGGCCGGCGGCGAGCCGGCCGGCGGCGGCCCGGAGCCCGCCGGTCAGCTCGTGCACCTGCTTCGGGTTGTCGACGTTGGTGGTCTCCTGGTTGCCCTTGGTCGGGTCGTCGGCGCTGAACCCGACCAGGATCAGCCCGCCCAGCCGGTACTTGGCGATCATCTCGGCCGGGGTGTCGACACCGGCCAGCGCCTGGTTGCCGGCGGCCGAGCCGGGTGAGACCTTCGTGGCCGAGTCGCCGTAGGCGTACGGCATCAGCACCTGGCCGACCAGGTCCTCGTCGGAGAGCGTGGCGACCAGCGCGGCGGCCCGGGCGGCCGGGTCGCCGGGCGGCGTGGTGGCGGGGGTGCTCGGGGCGGCGGAGGTGCCGGTCGGACCGGGGGTCGGCGCGGGACGGTCCGCAGTGCCCGAGCAGCCGGAGACGAGCAGAGCGGTCAGGGCGGCGACGGCGACGCTGGCGCGGCGCGGGCGAATCGGCACGCCGCCCATCCCACCAGTTCCCCCTTATCGGGGCAACTTGACCTTACCGACCACCTGTCGCCGGGCGGGACGTGCGGGCAGGTGGCCGGGGCAGCGGCGGCAGCGTCAGCCGACCCGGGTGAGCAAGGTCACCGGCGCGCCGTCGCCAGCGTACCGGTAGGGCTCCAGGTCATCGTCCCACGCGGTGCCGAGCGCCTTGTCCAGCGCGTGCGCCAGCGCCTCCGGGGCCCGGGCGCCGGCCATCAGCGCCCGCAGCCGGTCCTCGCCGAGTTGGATGTCACCGGCCGCGCCGACGGTGGCCCGGAACAGGCCGCGCGCGGGCACGTACATGAAACGCTCGCCGTCGGCGCCGGGACTCGGTTCCTCGGTCACCTCGAAACGGATCATCGGCCACTGCCGGAGGGCAGCAGCCAGCTCGGCGCCCGTCCCCGGACGACCGGTCCACCCGCACTCGGCCCGGCGGGCGCCGGGGTCGACGGGCTGAGCCGTCCACTGCAGGTTGACCGGCGCGGCTAGGACGCGCGCGATCGCCCACTCGACGTGCGAGCACACGGCGAGCGGGGTCGAGTGGACGTATACGACGCCACGCGTTGGCACGGTGACCTCCCGGAGAGCGAGGTGCGTCTTCCCCTACGACCTCGTCCACCCGAGTGGCTGCTGCAACACATGATTACTCCTGTGACGGATGGTGCGCCAGGGAATCGGAAAAATCGCCGGCCGGAATAGCCGGACGGGTGGTCTCGGTTGCCTCTCAGGACACCGCGACGACCAGCCTGATGTCGTGGTCCTGTACAGTTCCATCGGCGGCTTGTGCCGCGCACAACTTCGTGGGCCGACCTGGTGGTCGCCCGCACACAGCCCCCGGACGTTCTAGTCCTCCCGTACGTCTTGCAAGGAGTACCTCCGTGGCGAGCAACACCTCTAAGACCGCGCGCGCGTCCGTCCGGGCCGGCCAGGCTGGCCAGGGTGGCGCCCTCAGCGTGCTGGGCGAGTTCAAGTACCTCATCCCGCTCAACGGCGGCAAGCACGCCTACGTGCGCAACCTGACCAACGGCAAGACCGCGCACCTGCGCACCGACTCCGAGGCCTTCGTCGAGGAGATCCGGGTGCTGGCCGCGGCCGGCCACGCCGCCAAGATCCGGGCGGAGATCAACAACCTCAACGCGACCCACCCGGGCGACGGCTGGGACGCCACCGAGAAGCGCCTGGTCGAGGCCGGCGTCTTCGAGGGCTGAGCCCTCCCCCACCGGATCATCTGAAAACGCCCGCCGGGAGGTCCCGGCGGGCGTTTTCGCGTCCGTGCGCGGGGACGAGAGCCGTGCGGGTTCAGGCCGGGTCCAGCAGGGCGACCTCCCCGGTGGCCAGGTCGTAGAGGCCGCCCACCACGGCCACCCGGCCGGCCGCGACCGGCCCGGCAAGCAGGTCGTCGTGGCGCAGGGTGTGCACCGTGCGCCGGACGTGCCGGCGGATCGCCAGCGGGTGCACCGCCGGGTCGTCCAGCCCCGCCTCGAGCACCGCCGGGGCGATCTCGTCCACCAGGTGGGCCAGCGAGCCGCCGGGCCGCGCCCCGGCGCGCAGCGCGTCCACCGCGGCGCCCACCGCGCCGCACCGCTCGTGGCCGAGCACCATCACCAGCGGTACGCCGAGCTGGCCGACCACGTACTCGATCGAGCCGCACACCGCGCGGTCGAGCACGTGCCCACCGGTACGGATCACGCAGATCGCGCCGAACGTCTGGTCGAAGATCGCCTCCAGCGGCACCCGCGAGTCGATGCAGCCGAGCAGCACCGCGTACGGCTGCTGGTCGCCGGAGGCGGCCGCCGCGGCGGCCGTGACGTCGTGGCCGTGCAGCGGCTGGCCGCTGACGAAGCGCCGGTTACCGGCGAGCAGCTCGGCCAGGGCGGCTCGTGGCGTGCCGCCGGCCAGCCGTCCCGGCGCCAGCGGTCCGCCCTCCGGCGGTCCGGGAGTTGCCCCCGACGACCCCATGCCGTTCAGCTTGGCCCGCCGTCGGCGGCCAGGGGCGCGGTCGGGAATGTTCCTCCGGCGCGATTGGCGTGGTGTCATGGCGGGTAGCCGGTGTTACCGCCGGGTATCCCGGTGCGGATGGTGCCGGGCGGCCCTGGGAGGTGGCGATGCCGGAGCGGTTCGAGGTCGGTCTGCCCGACGGCGTACGGCTGCACGTCGAGGCGACGGGGCCGGCGGACGCCCCGGTCACCGCCGTCCTGCTGCACGGCTGGACGCTGGACGGGCGCAGCTGGCACCGGCAGGTCGACGCCCTCACCGGGTCGTCCGACGGAGCGGTGCGGGTGGTGACCTACGACGCGCGGGGGCACGGCCGGTCCAGTTGCATGCCGCTGCCCACGGCCACCCTGGCCCAGCTCGGCGACGATCTGCTCGCGGTGCTCGACGCGGTCGCGCCGACCGGGCGGGTGGTCCTGGTCGGGCACTCGATGGGCGGCATGACGATCATGGAGTACGCGCACCGCCACCCGGGGCACTTCGCCGCCCGTACCGCCGGCCTGGTCTTCGTCTCGACCACCGCCGAGGGGCACACGCACACCGTCTACGGGCTCTCCCCCCGGATCGCCCGGCTGATCCGACTGGCCGAGACGACCGGCGCCGGGGTGCTGGCCCGGTGCGGGTCGTGGCGGGCACCCCGGGCGCTGCTGCGCGCGCTGCAACCGAGCATCCGGTGGATGCTCTTCGGCGACCGCTGCGACCCGGCCGACATCCGGCTGGTGACCTCGGCGGTGGCCCGCGCCTCGCTGCGCTCGATCGGCGGGTTCCGCGCCTCGATCGGCGCCCAGCACCGGCTGGACACCCTCGCCGCGCTGGCCCACCTGCCGGCCGCCGCCCTGGTCGGCGACCGGGACCGGCTGACCCCGCCGCCGTGCGCCGAGTCGATCGCCGCGGTCCTGCCGGCTACCGAGCTGACCGTCTGCCCGGGCGCCGGGCACATGCTGATGATGGAACGCCCGGACGAGGTGAACGCCGCGCTGACGGGCGTCCTGAGCCGGGTGCTCGCCGAGCCTGCCGCCCGGACGAGTGGCGCGACTCCCGCCGGGACGGGTGCCTGACCACGTTCCCGCACCTCGGGCGCGGCACGCCGGGCCCGGGGCCGTACCCTTCTGCGGTTGGCCCGCGCGGTTCGCGCCGCTTGCCGGCGACGTCAGGAGGAGCGTGCGTTGACCGACCAGACCGCCCTGGAGCAGGAGATCGCCGTCGAGCAACGGCACCTCGACCGGGTGTACGCCCGACTCGCCGAACTGCGGCAGTCGGCGGTCCGCGCCGAGCGGGACGGCTACCGGATGGCCCGGGTGGGCACCTTCGGCGCGCTCGTCGAGCGCGACGCGATGGTCTTCCACGCCGCGCAGCGACGCCACACCCTCGACGCCGAGCACGAGGGGCTGGTCTTCGGCCGGCTGGACCTGCGGGACCGGCAGGTGCTGCACGTCGGGCGGCTCGGCATCCGCGACGAGGACGCGACCACGCTGGTCGTCGACTGGCGCGCGCCGGCGGCCGCCGCCTTCTACCAGGCCACCCCGGCGCAGCCGCAGGGCGTGGTACGCCGGCGCACCATCCAGTCCCGCAGCGAGCGGGTCACCCGGATCGAGGACGACCTGCTGGATCCGACCGCCGCCCCCGAGGGGATGACGGTGGTCGGCGACGGCGCGCTGCTGGCGACCCTGTCCCGGGCCACCGGCCGGGGCATGCGCGACATCGTGGCGACGATCCAGCGCGAGCAGGACGAGGCGATCCGCTCGCCCGGCTCCGGGGTGACGATCGTCGCCGGCGGGCCGGGCACCGGCAAGACCGCGGTGGCCCTGCACCGGGCCGCCTTCCTGCTGTACTCCGACCGCAGCCGGTACGCCGGCGGCGGCATCCTGGTGGTCGGCCCGTCCTCGGTCTTCGTCGAGTACATCGCCTCGGTGCTGCCCTCGCTCGGCGAGGACACCGCCACGCTGCACTCGCTGGGCACCCTCTTCCCGGGCATGACCGCCACCCGCACCGACCCGCCCGAGGTGGCGGCGGTGAAGGGCTCACTGCGGATGCGCCGGGTGCTGGAGCGCGCCGTCCGGGACGCGGTGCCGGACGGCCCGGGCGAGCTGCGGCTGCTCTACCGTGGCACGCTGCTGCGGCTGGACCGGGCCGAGCTGGACGGGATCCGGGACCGCGTGCTGCACCGGGGCGCCCGGCGCAACGAGGTCCGGCGGGCCGGCTTCGACGGCGTCTTCGCCGCGCTGTGGGCGCAGGCCCGCCGATCGGGCATCGGCCGGCTGCCGGAGCAGCGGGCGTTCGAGGACGAGATCGCCGAGCGGCCGGAGTTCCGGGAGTTCCTCAAGGCGTGGTGGCCGCGTCTGCACCCCCGGCACGTGCTCGGCTGGCTCGCCCGGCCGGACCGCCTGCGCCGGTACGCCGGCGGGATCCTCTCCACCGCCGAGATCCGGCTGCTCAGCGCGGCGTACCAGACCCTGGACGCGGCCGGGTTGACGATCGCCGACGTGGCGCTGCTGGACGAGCTGGACGCGCTGCTCGGCAAGCCGGCGCAGCCGGCCCGGGCCAAGCGTGACCCGTTCCAGCTCGCCGGCGGGGTCCGCGAGCTGAGCACCTTCGGCGAGCGGCAGCGGGCCGCGCGGGCGGCGGCCCGGGAGCGTCCGGCGGACTACCGGGAGTACGCGCACGTGGTGGTCGACGAGGCGCAGGACGTCTCGCCGATGCAGTGGCGGATGGTCGGCCGGCGCGGCCGGCTGGCCTCCTGGACGGTGGTGGGCGACCCGGCGCAGACCGCGTGGACCGGTGACCCGGAGGAGCTGACCCGGGCCCGGGACCAGGCGCTGGGCCGGCGCAAGCGGCACGACTTCACGCTGACCACCAACTACCGCAACTCGGCGGAGATCTTCGCGGTGGCGGCGGCGGAGATCCGCCGGCTCTACCCCGACCTGCCGCTGCCGAGCGCCGTCCGCTCCACCGGGGTCGACCCGGTCGAGCTGGTGGTGCCGCCGACGGAGCTGGAGACCGCGACCGTGGAGGCGGCAACCGGCCTGCTGGCCGAGGTGGAGGGCACGGTCGGTGTGATCACGCCGGTTCCCCGCCGCGACGAGATCGCCGGTTGGCTCGGCGCGCTCGGTGCGCCGCGGCTCCAGGTGGTGACGAGCCTGGAGGCGAAGGGCATGGAGTACGACGGCGTGGTGCTGGTCGCACCGAGCGAGATCCGGGCGGATCCGGGCGCCGGGGTGCGCACCCTCTATGTCGCGCTGTCCCGGGCCACCCAGCGCCTCACCACCATCGACCCGACGGGCTGACCTGCGGCGGCGAGCCCCGCCGGAGGGAGGACGGCCGTACACTTGCATACATAGCGATGTGAGCATACATTTGACCGGGTCCGGACCGACGGCGGAGGGTGGTCTCGTGGGCGCAGGTCATGACCACCACCATGGGTCGGTCGCCAACGCCGCGCACCAGCACCGGGGGCGGCTCTGGACCGCGTTCGGGCTGCTCGCCACCCTGATGGTGGTCGAGGCGGTGGCCGCGTTCCACACCGGCTCACTGGCCCTGCTCTCCGACGCCGGGCACATGTTCACCGACGTGCTCGGCATCGGGATGGCGCTCGCCGCGATCACCGCCACCCGGCGGGCCACCGGCGACCCGCAACGCACCTTCGGGCTCTACCGACTCGAGGTGCTCGCCGCGCTGGCCAACGCCGTCCTGCTCTCCGGGGTCGCGGTCTACGTGGTGATCGAGGCGATCGGCCGGTTCGGCGACCCGCACGAGGTGCTGGCCGGACCGATGCTCGCGGTGGCCGTGCTCGGCCTGCTCGCCAACGTGGCCGCCTTCGCGCTGCTGCGCGCGGGGGCACGGGAGAGCATCAACCTCCAGGGCGCCTACCTGGAGGTGCTCGGCGACCTGCTCGGCTCGCTCGGCGTGATCGGCGCGGCGCTGCTCATCCAGGTCACCGACTGGTGGTGGGCCGACCCACTCGTCGCGGTCGCCATCGGCGTGTTCATCCTGCCGCGCACCTGGCGGCTGGGACGGGCCGCGGTCCGCATCCTGGTGCAGGCCGCCCCGGAACACCTGCAGGTGACCGCCGTGCACGACCGGCTGGCCGAGGTGCCCGGCGTGGTCGAGGTGCACGACCTGCACGTCTGGACGCTCACCTCGGGCATGGAGGTGGCCTCCGCGCACCTGACCATGGCCCCCGGCGCCGATGTCGGTGCGGTGCTCACCGCGGCGCGTACCGCCCTGCACGAGGACTTCCGGATCGAGCACGCGACGCTGCAGATCGAACCCGGCGCGGCCCCCGGGGCCTGCGGTTCGGTCGAATGGTAATGGCATTTCAGGAGTTCTACTCGCTTTAGCCGGAATTTCGCGTGACGACGCACGCACCGTCCGTCACATCGGCTGCATTCGCCCCACCGGCACCGGTAGGCTCGGTCCCGGCCTCCACCCGGCGGCGCCCTCCCGGCGCCGGTGGTGGTCGCCGCCTAATCGCCCGAGTGGGCGAACCGGGGAACCATGTTCCTGGGGTGCATCCGCGTCAGCGGTAGGGATCTTCCGTCCCGAACCCGTCAGCTAACCCGGTCGGCGGCTGACGGAAGGACATGCGTAGTGGTACCAGCACGACCACCCGCCGCCCGACTGGCGGCTCTGATCGTCGCGATGTTCGCCCTCGGCGTCGCGATCCCGGCCGGCGCCGCCTCGGCCGCTCCCCCGACCGGCCAGCGGGCCGCCGCGGCACCCGACGGCGACGAAGAGGGCGGCACCCCGGCGCTGCGCGCTCAACTGGAGGCGGCCAGCAAGGGCTACCTGGACGCGAAGCGCGCCCTGGCCACCTCCGTACAGCGGCAGCAGCAACTCGCCACCCAGCTCAAGACCACCGAGACCGAACTGACGGCACGCAGCGGCAAGGTCGACGAGATCGCCGGGCTGGCCTACCGCACCGGCCGGCTCGGCACGGTGTCGGCACTGCTCAACAGCAGCAATCCCGAGGGCTTCATGGACCGGGCCGTCACGCTCGACGCGGTCGCCGCCAACGAGGACCGCGCGCTGCGCGACCTCATCGCCACCAGGGACGAGGTCAACCGCACGCGCGTCGCCCTGGACGGCGAGATCCGTGAGCAGCGCAAGCAGGTCACCGTCATGGCCAAGCGCAAGGAGCAGGCCGAACGGGCCCTGACCGTGGCCACCACCAAGCCCAGGACGACCGCCGACAGCGGCTCCAACCGGGGCACCTCCGCCGCCAACGCCACGGCCGCGCCCCGCAACTCCGACGGCTCCTGGCCATCGGAGTCGTGCAGCGTCAACGACCCCACCCCGGCCACCGGCTGCATCACCCCGCGCACCCTGCACGCGCTCAACCAGGCCAAGGCCGCGGGCTTCACCCGGTACGTCTCCTGCCACCGCAACGGCGGCTCCGGCGAACACCCGAAGGGCCGGGCCTGCGACTTCGCCGCGCAGAAGGGCGGCTTCGGCGGGGACGCCACCGGCGGCGACAAGACGTACGGCAACAACCTGGCCGCGTACTTCATCCGCAACGCCGACCGGCTCGCCGTGCTGTACGTGATCTGGTACCGACAGATCTGGCTGCCCAGCAGCGGGTGGAAGTCGTACAGCGGGGCGGGCGGCGACCCGTCCAGCGACCACACCAACCACGTGCACCTGTCCGTGTACTGACCCACCGGCCGGTGCCCCGCCTCGCGGGGCGCCGGCCCGCCCGGGGTACGTCCGCGGACGTACCCCGGATGTCGTCGGCGGACGGACGTTTCGGCCGGTCCCGGCGGGCAGCATCCTGGTATGCGTCGGATCCCGCCCACCGCCCGCAAGGCGCTGCTCACCCTGCACCTGGTCACCTCGCTCGGCTGGCTCGGCGCCGACCTGACGCTGCTCACGCTCGGTGTCGCGGCACAGCGCGGCGCCGACCCGGCCGTCGTCTACCCGGTCGCCGCGCTGATCGGCACCGTGCTGTTCGCGCCGTTGAGCGTGCTGGTCTGGCTGATCGGCGTGGCCAGCGCGCTGCTCACCCCGTGGGGCCTGCTGCGCTATCGCTGGGTGCTGTTCAAACTCGTGATCACCACGGTGATGGTCGGGCTGGTGCTATCACCAGGTCGGCGCGGTCCGGGGCGTCCAGGGCCGCGCCCAGCCGGGTGGCCAGGGCCAGGTGGGCTGCCTGGGCCTGGCGGAACGCGTACCGGAACAGCGGCGCCGGCGCGGTCAGGGTGATCTCGACGTCGATCCGGACCAGGCCGTCCGGCTCGCCGCGCAGCCGGGTGTGGTTGCGTACCGTGGTGGCCGGCCACTGGCGGGCCACCATGACAATCTCGTCGTCCTCGCTGATCAGCACGTCCGCCTGGTAGCTGGTCCGGAAGCGCAGCGGGCCGGCCGCCAGCCGGTCGCTGATCACGTAGCTGGCCTGAGCCCCGGGCCGCGGTGGCAACCGGCGGACCCTGACGATCAGCGGGTGCAGCTCACCCTGCCGGGTCAGGTCGCTCAGCAGGGCCGCCGCCTCCTGGGGCGTGCAGCGGGCCTGGACGGTGTAGCTGAAGGTATCGCTCCTGAGCACACCGTCTCCCGCCGTCGTTGGTCGCACGATCGTCCCGTACCCCGGTCGGGGTGGCAACGCCCGGAGGGACACGGACCGTTGCCTCGGCATGCACACCGCGTTTCCCACTACGGACGGTGGACGGGGAACCACCATTCGTGAGGACGAGGGAGGGCATGAGCATGAACGGGTACGACCGGTGAGCGGGCACGTGATGGTGTTCGCCCCCACGCCGCAGCTGACGGTGACCGTGGACCAGCCGAACGGCCAGCCCGAGCTGCACCTGCACCCGGGTGGGCAGGGTGTCTGGCAGGCCCGCATGGTGATGTCGCTCGGGGTCGACGTGGTGCTCTGCGCCGCGCTCGGCGGCGAGATCGGTCAGGTGCTGGAGCCGCTGCTCGTCAGCGAGGGCGTGGACCTCAAGGTGGTGGTCCGGGACTCCGGCAGCGGCGGGTACGTGCACGACCGCCGGGACGGGTCCCGGCAGGAGATCGCGGACGTGCCCGGGCAGCCACTGAGCCGACACGAGCTGGACGAGTTGTACAACCTGGCCCTCGGCGAGGGGCTGCGCGCGCCGGTGAGCGTGCTGAGTGGACCCAACGAGCCGTGGCTCGTCCCGGCCGACCTGTACCGGCGCTTCGCCGCGGATCTCGGTGCCAACGGCGGCCGGGTGGTGGTCGACCTCTCCGGCGATCACCTCGGCGCGGTGCTGGACAGCGGGGTGTTCTTCCTGAAGGTCAGCCATGAGGAACTGATCCGCGACGGCCGCGCCCGCAACGAGGAGACCGCGGAGCTGACCCGGGCGATGTACGAGTTGCACGCCGCCGGCGCCGAGACGGTGGTGGTGAGCCGGGCCGACGAGCCGGCGCTCGCGCTCATCGACGGGGAGCTGTTCGAGGTGGAGATGCCCCGGTTGCAGGCGGCCGACCCGCGCGGCGCGGGCGACTCGATGACCGCCGGGGTGGCCGCCGTGGTGGCCGGCGGCGGTGACATCCGGACCGCCATCCGGACCGGCGCCGCCGCCGGAGCGCTGAACGTGACCCGGCACGGCCTGGGCACCGGGCGGCTGGACTCGATCACCGGTCTGGTGGAGCGGGTCCGGTTGGTCCCGGCGGACACCCGACAGCAGGAGCGGACCACCCCCGACGAACTGGCCGACCGGGCGGTCGAGCGATGACGCTGCGCGTGCTGGTCACCAACGACGACGGGATCGCCGCGCCGGGCATCCAGGCGTTGGCCTGGGCGGCGACGCAGCGGGGCCTGGACGTGGTGGTCGCCGCGCCGCTGGAGGAGGCGAGCGGCACCAGCGCCGCCATGAGCGCCATGGAGCAGGACGGGCGCGTGGTGGTGCACGAGCACCCGCTGACGGATCTGACGGGCGTGCCGGCGTACGGGGTGGGTGGTTCCCCGGGCTTCATCACGCTGATCGCGCTGCACGGCGCGTTCGGTCCGCCGCCGTCGGTGGTGCTCTCCGGCATCAACCGGGGCGCCAACGCCGGCCGCGCCGTGCTGCACTCGGGAACGGTCGGCGCCGCGTTCACCGCCGCCACGAACGGCTGCCGGGCGATGGCGGTCTCGCTGGACGTGCTGTCCGCGGGTGAGGCGACGGCCGCCAGCGGTGGCGCCGCGGTGGACGCCGCCGCCCGGGTACGCGACGCCGAACGCAACTGGAGCACCGCCGCGCGGGTCGCCCTGGACCTGCTCCCCCGGCTGACCGCCGCGCCGATCGAGAGCGTCCTCAACGTCAACGCACCGGACCTGCCGCACGGTCGGCTGCGTGGGGTGCGCCGCGGCACGCTGGCCAGTTTCGGTCAGGTGCAGATGACGGTGGCCGAATCGGGGCACGGCTTCGTCCGTACCTCGCTGGAGGAGCCGGGGCAGGCCGCACAGCCCGGCACGGACGTGGCGTTGCTGGCCGCGGGGTACGCGTCCGTGACGGCCATCCGTGCGGTCACCGAGATGACCGACGTGGACCTGGCCGGCCTGGACGAACAGCGCTGACCGGCTCGGGTCGGGCGTTTCAGCGCTCAGGCGCCGGGGAGCACCTCGGGGGTGGCGTTGCCGGCGAAGTAGGGCTCCGGGGCGCCGAAGAGGCCGAGCAGGCCGGTCACCCAGAGCTGCCGGTGCACGAACCGGCTCGGCTCGGTGACCACCAGCTTGACGCCGCTGACCTCGGCGGTCTGGAAGCCGGCCACCATCGCGCTGATGCCGACGGAGTCGATGAAGGTAACGAGCCTCATGTTCAGCTCGATGCGCAGCGGGCGGCCCTTGGCCAGCACCTCCGCGATCGCCTCGCGCACCTCGTACGCTGTGTCGACGTCGATCTCGCCCCGGGGGGCGATCTCCACGACACCACCGGACAAAACCGACTTCACGATCGACAGGCTCACGCGAGCACCTCCACCCGCCCGTCCCCCGGGCGCCTCATCAGTACGCGGGCCGCGACCGACAGTATTCCTTTGACGGCCTCGGTCGCCACCCCTCGGGATGAGCAATTCGCGGATCCGGGCACACCAAGTCGCCCATATCCGAACTTTTCGTTATCTGATCACTCAGTGCTTTTCGTTATCTGATCACTCGACGACCGGTCGGAACCGACGCATCGCCGGACCAGGGTAGCGGTCCCGGCCCGACGCGCCCGACAACCGGCCCACCAATGATGCCCGCCCCGTGTGACATCGGCGTGTCGCACCTCGTCGATCGACTCCGACCGGCCGGGTGGTTGCCGATGCCACCTAGCATCGGCCAGGGAACCCACCGTGACGGAGAGGACCTTCAATGATCAAGAAACTGGCCGGGCTGGCCGGCGTCGGCGCCCTGCTCGCCCTCGTACTCGCCTGCGGTTTCGGTGGCGGCGGCGATGACGACGACGATGACGACGACTTCGCCCGGGGTGTCTCCGTGGTGGTGCTGCGCTGACTGTCCAGCGAGCCGGGTCGGCCGGGTTTGCGCTCGGCCGGCGCGGGGCACTGCGGGATAGGCGAATCGTGACGCGCTGGACAGACGCTGAAGTCCGAAGTGGCCGCCGGCTTCGGCACCCGAGGAGGTAACCACGATGTTCGGAACCAACATGCTGGACCGCCGCAGCAAGCCGGAGCGGATCGCGGACCAGGCGTGGGAGCACCTGGTCTCCGCCGTCAGTTCCGCGGGGGACAGTGTCCGGGGCACCGCCCGCTCCGCCCGACGCAGCAGCAGCGACCTCGCTGACGGCGCGGGCGACCTGGTGGGCTCCGCCGCCGACGAGGCGCGGCGCCGGGCCTCGCTGGCCTTCGACGCGCTCGCCGGTCGTCAGCCGGCACTGCCCTGGACGCTGCTGATCGGCGCCGCGCTGGTCGGCGCGGCGGTCGGCTGGGCCGTCGGCTCCGCCGCCCGGGCCGCGGGCAGCCGGGACGACCGCGCGGTCGACGACGTCGAGTTCGTCGACGTCGACCGCCCCAACTCCCCGATCGGCCTGAACGACTGAACGACCCGCCACTTCCGGGCCCCGCTCGACCCCGCCGGTCGACCGGGGCCCTCCTCTTTTCCCCACCCGCGCGGGTGATCGCGACGCGGGAGGCACGGCTCCTGCGGGCCGGTCCGCCGGGGCGCCGGACCCCTCAGGCAGCCCCGGCGGACCGGTGATCGGGGGCGGTCCGGGCACTGCCGACCGCGCCCGGACCACCGGTCAGCGGTTCCGCTGGGGGTGGCCGTCCAAGGAGGCAGGTGGGGTGCCGCGACCCGGGGGACGGGTCGGAGCGCACCGGCTCCCGCCTCCCGACGCGACGGCCGCCGCGACCGAGGAGCGCATTCACCGTAACCGATCGGACGGCGGTTTGGAAGCGCTCCCATCATCGATCCTCGTACACCCCGCCGGCACCGCACGGGGTTACCGCCGGACCGGACCTCACCCGAGCGGGGCGAGGACGGCTCACCCCCGTTGGCGGCAGGATCGGACCCCGGCGGACTCCGGCCGCGGCCGTCACCCGGTTCGCCGCCCACGCACCGGAGGAGGGACAGATGGCCATCGCGACGATCAGCCGCACCGACCAGGACATCCAGTCCGCCGTACTCGACGAGCTGACCTGGGAACCGCGGGTGCAGCCGCACGAGATCGGCGTGACCGTCGCCGAGGGCGTCGTCACGCTGACCGGGCGGGTGGACAGCTACGCGAAGAAGTGGGCCGCCGAGCGTGCGGCGCACCGGGTCGCACGGGTCCGGGCACTCGCCAACGACCTGACGGTGAGGCTGCCCGGCGAGGCCGAGCGCGCCGACCCCGACCTGGCCGCCGCGGCCGGCCACACCCTCGAATGGGACGCGTTCGTCCCGGTGGAGAAACTCCAGGTCACGGTCTCGGCCGGCTGGGTGACGTTGCACGGCGAGGTCGAGTGGGAGTACCAGCGCCGAGCCGCCGAGAGAGCGGTCAGCAGGCTGACCGGCGTACGCGGGGTGAGCAACGGGATCACCGTGCGTCCCTCCGCCGTACCGGACGGACGGGACCTGGCCGAGCGGATCGTCGACGCGCTGGCCCGGGCCGGGGCCACGGAGGCCGAACGGATCAGCGTCCGGGTGCACGGCGACACCGCCGTGCTCGCGGGGCTGGTGCACTCGATGCCCGAGCGGGCCGAGGTCGAGCAGGTGGCCTGGTCCGCGCCGGGGATCCGGGAGGTGCAGAACCACATCGCGGTCGCTCCGGTGCTGCGCTGAGCTGAGCGCGGAACCACCCGGGGCGGGTGAGCCGGTCTCACCCGCTCCGGCGCCAGGCTGGGGGCATGAGTGATCCGAACGGGCTGATCCAACCGGGGCGACCCGCGCCCGGCTTCACCCTGGCGAGCACCCCGGACGGGCGCCGGACCGGGCCCGAGCAGTTCCGCGGCCGGCCGGTCGTGCTCGCCTTCTACCCCGCCGACTGGAGCCCGGTCTGCGGCGACCAGATGTCGCTCTACCAGGCGGCGGCGCCGGTCTTCGAGCAGTACGACGCGGCGGTGCTCGGCATCTCGGTGGACAGCATCTGGTCGCACCGGGCGTTCGCCGAGAGCCGGGGCATCACGTTTCCGCTGCTGGCGGACTTCGAGCCCAAGGGCGAGGTGTCCCGCCGGTACGGTGCGTACACCCCACAGGGCGAGGCGGCCCGGGCGCTGGTGGTGCTCGACCGGGCCGGGACGGTGGCCTGGAGCTACCTCTCCCCACCCGAGGTCAACCCCGGCGCGGACGGCATCTTCGACGCGCTGGACCAGCTCGCCACCGACCGGGAGGTGATGACCCGATGAGCACCCCGTTCCAGGTCACCGCCCGCCTCCGGGACCCGGTGACCACCGACGACCACATCCGGGGGCCGGCCGACGCGTCGGTCACGATCGTCGAGTACGGCGACTTCCAGTGCCAGTTCTGCGGCGCCGCGTACCCGAACCTGCACGAGCTGCTGCGGCAGCGGGCCGACACGGTACGGATGGTCTTCCGCCACTTCCCGATCGCCAACATCCACCCGTACGCCGAACGCGCCGCCGAGACCGCCGAGGCCGCCGGTGCCCGCGGCCGGTTCTGGGAGATGCACGACTGGCTCTACGAGCACCAGGACCAACTGGACCCGGTGCACCTCTCGCTCGGCGTCGAGCAGCTCGGGCTGCCGCCGGACGAGCTGAACCAGGAGGTGGAGGGCGGGGTGCACGCCGACCGCGTGCGCCGGGACTTCGTCGGCGGGATCCGCAGCGGGGTGAACGGCACCCCGACCCTCTTCGTCAACGACGTCCGGCACGAGGGCGGGTACGACCTGGCGGACCTGCTGACCGCCGTCGACGCCGCGGCCAACACCTGACCCTCGCGGCCGGCGACCGGCCGACCGCTCAGATCAGCCGCAGCTCGCGCGCCCGCCGGACCGCCTCACGCCGGCGGGTCGCGTCGAGCTTGCGGTAGATGTTGCGGACGTGGGTTTTCACCGTGTTGACCGAGAGCGACAGTTCGCTGGCGATCTCCACGTTGGACAGGATGCTCTGCAGGTACCGCAGGATGGTCAGCTCCCGCTCGGTGAGCGGCTCGTCGAGGGCGCCGCCCAGGTCGGCCGGTGGTCGGGCCGTGGACTGCTCGGCTCCCCGGACCAGGTCGCTGACCAGCGAGAAGTGCGCGGTACCCGCGTCCAGGTGCGCCGCCAGCAGGTCCCGCACCGGCGGCTCGGCGCGGGTGAAGACCCGGCGGCAGCCCTGCGGGCCGGCCAGGTCGAGCACCTGCTCCAGGATCCGGCCGGCCCGGCGCCCGTCGCCGCCCCGCTCGGCCAGCACCGCGCCCAGCAGGCCGGCGTCCAGGCGGACCGGCAGGGGCCAGGTCGCGGCCGGTGACGCCTGCCAGTCCGGCAGCGCCCGTCCGGCAGCGCCGAGGTCGCCGGACCGCAGCTCCCACCGGGCCAGGGTCACCGCGAGCGCGGGGTCGGCCGTCTCGTCGGCGACACCGGTCAGCAGGTCGCGGGCGGCGTCCAGGTCACCCCGCTCGGCCCGCAGGTCGGCTTCGGCCGCCCGCAGCAGGTTCGCCAGCTCGGCGGCGGACGGCCGGTCGGTCAACGATTCCCGGGCCCGGACGAGCAGCCGCTGGCCGGCGGCCGGGTCACCGGCGTCGCGGTGCAGGTACGCCCGGCAGAGCGCGGCCACCGCCGCCGCCACCGGCTCGGCCGGCAGCTCCGTCGACCAGTCGTCCCCGGAATCCGCCCCGGCCGACCCGGTCGCCGGGGCGGCGAGGGCGAGGTTGGCCCCCGCCTCCTCGGGCTGGTCCCGGTGCAGCGCCACCACCGCCAGGGCGAGGTGGGCGTAGGCGCAGTCGAGCCGGCAGGACCAGCCCCGGCACGGCGGCATGCCCAGCGCGTCCCGGGCGGCCTGCTCCGCCGCGCGCAGGTCGCCACGCACCGCGAGCAGCAGCGCGGAGCGGCTGGCGGCGGCCAACTCGGTACGCGGCCGGCCGGCCTCCCGGGCCGCCGCCAGCCGCTC
>NZ_RCVI01000383.1:0-420 GCF_003667455.1 Micromonospora sp. CV4
CCGCAAAGCCGTCGCCACCGCCCTCGCGGGCTGCCCACGCGACGAGTGGATCACCATCGACGACCTGTTCGCCACCATGCGCCGCAACCGGGAGACCTCCCCGACCGTCGCCCGCCGCGAACGCGCACTGTGGAAGCTGTACCTCGTCGACCCCCAGTACGGCAGCCTTGGCTACAGCGGATTCGCCGACTGGCCGATCCTCGAAGGCCGGTACACCCTCGCCGTGCTGTTCGAGTACGCCGCGACCCTCGGCCTCATCGACATCGAATACACCGACCCGGTCGGCGCCCGCACCGACTACCACGGCAATTGGGGCTCCGACGACCTCGACTGCCTCAGCCGCTACGACGGCCTGCTCGCCATCCGACTCAACCCGCTCGGGGCCCACGCACTCGGGCTGACCGGCAACTACCAGCCACC
>NZ_RCVI01000013.1:0-418 GCF_003667455.1 Micromonospora sp. CV4
GCGCCTACTGTTAGGTCATGCCAGCGAATGTCAGATGGATGGCGCAGGTCGATTGTTAATCGCGCCAGTACTGCGGCAACATGCCGGGCTGACAAAAGAAGTGATGCTGGTTGGACAGTTCAACAAGTTTGAGCTGTGGGATGAAACAACCTGGCATCAACAGGTCAAGGAAGATATCGACGCAGAGCAGTTGGCTACCGGAGACTTATCGGAGCGACTGCAGGACTGGTCTCTATAAAATGATGGAAAACTATAAACATACTACGGTGCTGCTGGATGAAGCCGTTAATGGCCTCAATATCCGTCCTGATGGCATCTACATTGATGGGACTTTTGGTCGCGGTGGTCACTCACGTCTGATCCTCTCGCAGCTTGGCGAAGAGGGGCGTTTGCTGGCGATCGATCGCGACCCGCAGGC
>NZ_RCVI01000012.1:0-417 GCF_003667455.1 Micromonospora sp. CV4
GCTGGGCCACGACTTCGCGGCGATTGGGGGCGACGAGGCCAAGACCGGCTGGATCGAGTCGGTGGTGGACCTCAACAGCGGTGCCGAGCTGGCCGGCCTCAAGACCGCCGCCGAGCTCGCCGACCTCGACGAGCTCCTGTTCACCTTCGACGACACCGTGCGGATCCGGGGCACCGCCGAGGCGGTGTACGACTATCTGTACCGCGCCGATCTGTGGCCCGAGCGGCTGCCGCACGTGGCGTCGCTGCACCTGGTCGAGGACGAGCCGGGCCTGCAGGTGATGGAGATGGACACCAAAGCGCCGGACGGCAGCACGCACACCACCAAGTCGGTCCGGATCGGCTTCCCGCGCCGGAAGATCGTCTACAAGCAGACCGTGCTGCCGAATGCCATGGCGGCGCACACCGGCAGCTGGCT
>NZ_RCVI01000069.1:0-414 GCF_003667455.1 Micromonospora sp. CV4
CTGCCGGACATAGTCAGAACAGTTATCGCGGCTTAGTGAAAATCATGCCGACGGCAACCAATGCGCGCAATTTCACTCAGTGCGACTCAATGCTGATTGGCGCTAATTGTGGGGCGCATACCTTCCCGTATGTTGAGTGTCGTAACAATAGTGCGCAACTGGAACACGAGGCAACGACATCACGTATTGGTGAAGATCAACTGTTTTACTGCCTGCAACGCGGGATCAGCGAAGAAGACGCCATCTCGATGATTGTTAACGGTTTCTGCAAAGACGTGTTCTCGGAGCTGCCGTTGGAATTTGCCGTTGAAGCACAAAAACTCCTCGCCATCAGTCTTGAACACAGCGTCGGATAAGGAATAAACATGTTAAGTATTAAAGATTTACACGTCAGCGTGGAAGATAAAGCTATCC
>NZ_RCVI01000418.1:0-413 GCF_003667455.1 Micromonospora sp. CV4
GCCGTGATCTCCGGGCTGCCCGAGGGTGTATTTCCGCAGCCCGGCTGGACCGAGGCCCCGAACAATTACGAGGGCATCCGGGTCTCGCTGGACGGCGAACACGGGGACGGATGGTTCCTGCTGCGCCTGAGCGTCCACGACCCGATCATGCCGCTGAATGTTGAAAGCGACCAAAAAGGCGGAGTCAAGCGGATTCTGGAGCATCTTTCCGTTTATCTGAACGGCTGCGACGGCCTGGATCTCTCGTCTTTGAACAAGAGCCTTTAACTCTCACTTCTGAAGCGGCCGCCCGCCTGGAACCAGGCCGGGCGGCCGCTTTTGTTGCGTAGGGTCCGCGTCACGTCGCCGTCAGATAGACCAGATGCGCGACGCTCGGGATGCTCTCCCCCTGCTGGGAGGAAGTCGGCGACATC
>NZ_RCVI01000066.1:0-413 GCF_003667455.1 Micromonospora sp. CV4
GGGTGTCAGCGGGTGGGCAGGTGGTGCAGGCTGCGGACCGACCGCCACAGGTCGGCGTCGCAGTTGCCGGCGCGTTCGGCGAACGCGGCCGAGGTGATCCGGGTCGGCTCGGTGAGACTCAGCCAGCTGTCGTGCTCGGCGCCCGGGTCCCAGTCCCGCGTGGGAATGCGGACGTGGTCGTCCCGGTCGCTCTTGTCCTGGCTGGTGATCTTCAGTACGTCGGCGCCCCGGGAGTCGGCGCGCAGCACCAGGCAGGGCCGCACCTTGGAGCCGCTGCCGTCGGCGTACGGCACGCCACGCTCAGCCGCGAGCTGACCGAACACCAGTACCGCTACTACGTGCTGGACGCGCCAACCATCGCCGATGCCGAGTTCGACCGGCAGCTGCGCGAGCTGGAGGCACTGGAGGAGGAG
>NZ_RCVI01000010.1:0-412 GCF_003667455.1 Micromonospora sp. CV4
G
Organism: Micromonospora sp. CV4; assembly: GCF_003667455.1. NCBI lineage: Bacteria > Bacillati > Actinomycetota > Actinomycetes > Micromonosporales > Micromonosporaceae > Micromonospora > Micromonospora sp. CV4. The sequence goes on from NZ_RCVI01000010.1 coordinate 2, forward strand.
CCCACGAGTGTGCCCCTGCACCGGCCCCGGGGCGTGCGGGGTCTGCCAGGGCAGGTCGACACGCACCTTGCCGTCGTGGGGCCGCAGCGTCGGGGTGCACACCTTCACCCCGCCGGGCACCGTGGGCGGCAGGACCACGTCGAAGGCGTGCCATGCCCAGTCCCGGTACGAGGCCGGCGCCGCACATGTCGGCAGCTGCGACCACACCCGCACGGTCCTGCCGTCGGCCGGGTCGACGACGACCTGCTGCCGGTCCGCCGCGGCGAGGCTCACCTGCCGCGCCACCGTCGGCGGGCCCTCCACCTCACACAGCCCCGCCGGCAGCCGCCCATGTGCCCCAACGTATGCGGTGATCTGTCGGGTGCGGTTACGGATCGCCGCGTTGTCGGTGCCTTCGGGCAGCGCCGCCCG
>NZ_RCVI01000008.1:0-409 GCF_003667455.1 Micromonospora sp. CV4
CCTATGAGGTCACGACACCCGTCCGGTGAGTGCACGAGCAGCCCTTCCCGGCCAGATCGACAGATCCGGTTCAAGACCCGAGGTCAGCCAGGCTTAGGGTCAGACCCGGCCGGGGAGGGCTCTCCCATGATCCTCACTGTCAGGCTTGATTCCTGCGCCGGTCACGGCGGGCCACACCCCTCGCCGCGTTGATCATGAAGTTAGCGGGGAGGTATGTCCGGTTCACCCACGCTAACTTCATGATCAAAGGTTCGGGGTCATCGAGCAGGCTGGGGGCTGGTGCCGGATCTGCGTGGCGGGTCCGGTCTGGCGGTGGGCGGCTGGGCCCGCCTCACACCTGGTGTCCGGTTTCGGGGTGTGACCGGCGGCATCCTCAGGCTGGAATCGTGGCGGCGGCCGGGTCGTTACA
>NZ_RCVI01000007.1:0-407 GCF_003667455.1 Micromonospora sp. CV4
AGGCGGGCCAGTTCCTCCGGCGGGATCTCCGCGTGCCGGCGTACCCGGGCCGTGTAGCCGGCCCGCTCGACCCGGTGAACGGCCTGGCGTACCGGGCGCATGTCCCGGCCGTCCAGGTCGAAGTCGCGGGTCAGCAGGATCGCCTCGTCGCCCAGTTGCAGCACCTTCAGGCCGTGCCGGTGGTACGCCCGCGCGCCGGCCTCGCTGGCGCCGATCACCGCCGGTGTCCAGGCGTACTCGCGGGCCTGGTCGAGCCACGCCTCGATGGCCGGGCCCCACGCCTCGGGGTCACCGACCGGGTCGCCGCTGGCCAGGCTCACCCCGTTGACCACCCGGTAGGTGATCGTCGCCTTGCCGCTGGCGGAGAAGATGGCCGCCTTGTCGCGGCGGGTGGCGAAGTAGCCTAG
>NZ_RCVI01000407.1:0-39798 GCF_003667455.1 Micromonospora sp. CV4
GGCTACGTGAGGGTGATTTCGCGGTTGGGCCAGCTTGAGCGGAGGCGGCGGTCGTGGCTGGCGACGATGACGGCGCCTGGACCGGTGTCCAGGGCGTCCTCCAGTTCGTCGCAGAGTCGCGGGGAAAGATGGTTGGTCGGCTCGTCCAGCAGGAGCAGGTCCGGCGGATCGGCGACGAGCACCGCGAGGGCCAGCCGGCGGCGCTGGCCCACCGACAACTCGCCAACCGGTCGGTCGAGATCCGCGGGCGCGAGCAGCCCGAGCGACGACAGCGGCACCGTCTCGGCCCGCTCCGCACCGACGGCCGTCGCGAAGGTCTCCCGGGCGGTCCGATGTGGATCAGCGAGAACGGTGTCCTGGGTCAGCAGTCCGACGCGCAGGTCCGACCGCCGCCAGACCGCTCCGGTGCCGTTGACATGCCCGGCGAGGACGGCGAGCAGAGTGGACTTGCCCGCACCGTTCGGCCCGCTCACCAACAGCCGGTCGCTGGCCGTGACCTCGAGCTCCTCCACCCGCAGCCGGCCCGGGACCTCCACGTGGCGCATCGTGACGATGGCGTCGTCGCCGGCTCCGGTGGCGAGAACGGGTGCGTGGAAGCGCAACGGCTCCGGCGGCGCGGCGACCTGAAGGCGCTCCAGCGCCTCCAACCGGCGCGCGGCGTCGCGTATCCGGCGGGAGATCTGGTTCTGCACCCGGCCGGCGGTGTGCCCGTACCCCATCTTCTCGCTGTCGCGGGGGCCGCGGCCATGGGCGACCTGATGCCCGGTCACGGCGGCGGCCCGGCGCAGCTCGGCGAGCTGCACCTGCTCGTCGTCGTAGCGCCGACGCCAACGATCGGCCTCGGCGCGCTTCGCCTCCAGGTACGCGGTGTAGCCGCCGCCGTAGCGCACCGGCCCCTGCACTGCCGGGTCCAGGTCGACGACGTCGGTGCACACCGCGTCCAGGAACGCGCGGTCGTGACTGGCCACCACGACCACTCCGGGCATCGCCCGGAGCTGCTCCTCGACGAACGCCGCCGCCGCGTCGTCGAGGTGGTTGGTGGGTTCGTCGAGCAGCAGCGCGGCCGGTCGACGGATCAGCATCGCGGCCAGCGCGAGGCGTCCACGTTGCCCGCCGGACAGTTCGGCAAGCCTCCGCTCGTGCGGCGTCCCGGCGAGGCCGAGGCCGGCGAGCACCGTCAGCGCGCGCCGGTCGGCGTCCCAGGCGTCGCGGTCCTGCGCCCGCTCCAGGGTCTCGCCGTACGCGGCCAGCAGCTGGGCGTGCCGCTCCGTGTCCTCGGGAGAGTCGGCCAGCGCGTTGCCGAGCCGGTCCAGCTCGGCGAGGTCCGCTCTGGCCGCACGCAGCGCGTCGTCGAGGACCGCGGCGACGGTCGCGGACGGGGCGTGCGGCATCTCCTGGTGCAGGAAGCCGAGATCCGGTGGGCGGACGACGGTGCCGGAGTCGGGTTGGTCGACGCCGGCGAGAACCCGCAACAGGGTCGTCTTGCCGGTGCCGTTCTCGCCGATCAGGCCGATCCGGTGGCCGGGCGCGGCGGTCAGGGAGACACCGTCGAGCACTCGACGGTCGCCTCGGATACGTAGCAGGTCATGGGCGATCAGCGCGGGTCGAACAGACAAGGGGACCTCGGAAAACGGAGACCCGGGCGCACACGGGCGGCCCGGCGGGAGCAGGGCATGACGACAGGGGCCGCGGCGACGGCGCGGTCACGCGCCCGTCTGCGGCCAGTCCGGGTTCTCACCCGGAGATGTCGTCGTCACCTGCCACGCCTGCTCCGATCTCCGGCAACTCGCGTCAAAGACTAACTCACCGTCGGCGGCCCCGGCGTCATCCGCCGCCCAGGCTCGACGAGCTGTTGTCCGACGAGTTTCCCGGCCGCGACGTGTATCGACCGGCCAGCCGCCCGGCCCGCGCACGACGCCCGAGCACGACGATGATGGACAGCAGCAGCACCGCGAAGAGCAGGATCGACCCGCCCAGCAACGCCGCGATCACCCCAACCGACATGCTCGACCGCCCCTTTCCAACCCGCGACCGGTACGGCCGGATCGGCCGATCTTGACACGATCAGGCCGTTCGGGCACCCACCCGGAGCGAGTCGATGGTCAGGTCCAGGGCGGCCTCGAGATGATCGATCTGTCCGGTGGAGAGCAACAGCAGCACGCCACCCTGGATGCCGGCCAGCAGCGCTGCGGCGGCGCGGTCGGCGTCCACCTCGGGTGCGATGTCCCCGGTCGACTGCATGTGCCGGATGCCCTCGGCGATCGCGTTCTGCCAGCGCCGCATGAGCCCGGTCACCACCGCCTGCGCACCAGGACCACGCCGGCTCGCCTGGCCGAGCAGGCTGTTGAGCGGGCACGTCACGCCCTGGGCGAGGTAGCGCTCGATCAGCCGGTCGCGCCACGCCAGCCAGGCCGGCCAGGACGTCAGGTTGCTGAGCATCGGCTCCTGGTCGCTGAGCACCTGGTCGGCCTCGTGCTGGGCCACGGCGAGCAGCAACTCCTCCTTGCCCCCCGGGAAGTAGTGGAACAGCTGGCCCTTGCTGGTGCCGGTGCGCGCCATCACGTCCTCGAGGCGTGTCTCGTCGACGCCGCGCTCACGGATCTCGGCGGCGGCGCCGGCGACGATCCGGGCTCGGGTCGCCTCTCCCTTGCGGGTCAGCGCGCGTGTCATGAGGCCTCCGTCACCGTTCCTCGTACGGACCTGGAAGTCCGACCCTAGCTCGGCTTTTGGACTTGCAGGTCCATTTTTGGCGAGCAAAGGTCTGGACACGCGGTCCGCTCCGGGCCGGCGAGCGATCGGGAGGGCGCAACGATGAACCAGTACTACCTGCTCGGGCGGTCCGGTCTGCGGGTGAGCCGACTGGCGCTGGGCACGATGAACTTCGGCGTCGACGGGTTTCACGCCGCGTACGGCAGGACCGAGGAGGAGGCGGAGCCGATCTTCCGCCGCTACCTGGAGGCGGGCGGAAACCTCATCGACACGGCGGACTTCTACACCGCCGGTGAGAGCGAACGCATCCTCGGCCGACTGATCGACCGGGCCGGTGCCCGGGATCGGCTCGTGCTGACCAGCAAGGCCACCAACACCACCGACCCGACCGACCCGAACGCCAGCGGCAACGGGCGCAAGCACATCGTGCGGGCGGTGGAGGCGTCGCTGCGCCGGCTCGGCACCGACTACCTCGACCTGCACCTGCTGCACACCTGGGACCGGATCACCCCGGTCGAGGAGGTCGTGCACACCCTCGACGACCTGGTACGCGCCGGCAAGATCCGGTACGCCGGCCTCTCCGACGTACCAGCCTGGTACGCGGCACGGGCGCAGAGCTACGCCGAGGCACACGGGCTGGCCCCGATGATCACCGTGCAGCTGCCGTACTCCCTGGTGACGCGCGACATCGAGGCGGAGTACGTGTCGATGGCCCAGACCCTCGGCATGGGCCTCACCGCGTGGAGCCCGATCGGCGGCGGCCTGCTCAGCGGCAAGTACCGGCGGACCGACGAGGGCATGAGCGGGACCGGGCGGTTGACCAGTCCCGACGCCCCGGGTCGGGAGATCAACCCCAGGGACTGGCGGGTGATCGAGGTGCTGGAGGGCGTGGCCGCGGACCTGGGCCGCAGCATGGCCCAGGTCGCGATCAACTGGGTGGCCACCCAGCCGGCGGTCGCGTCGGTGGTCATCGGGGCGAGCAACCCCGAGCAGTTGGACAGCAACCTCGGCGCGCTCGACTTCGAGATCCCGGCGGACGCCCGTCGCCGGCTCGACGAGGCCAGCGCACCACAGCTCGGGATGCCGTACGGGATGTTCACCCCGCAGTACCAGTCCTGGGTGGTGAGCCCCGGCCTCGGCATCGGCGACAAGCCGGCCGGATACGCCCCGCCGGTGTTCAACGGCGCCACCCGGCCCACCGGCTGAGGGAGCACGACGCGGCAGGGCCTTCGGACAGCAGGGTGGTGGCGGGGACGCACGCCCCCGCCACCCCGTGCTCCGACGGCTAGCCGCCTCCGCTGGTCGTGCCGGCGAGCCCGGACGTCGGCTCGGGCTCTCCCTCGTACAGCGCGACGTACCGCCGGCGCAGGTCGGATCCGTCCGGGCCGAGCGCGGCGAGGTCGAGCACGTCGTGGCGGAGACCCAACGACTCCGGCAGCTCGTGGACGCGGAGCGTGATCCCGTTCGCCTCGGCGATCCTCGCCGGCACCGCCACCGCCGCCCGACGGTCCACCACGCCGTCGAGCGGGCTGATCGCGACCGCCGCCGTCACCAGACCGCTCCGGCGCGGTGGACCCGGGAGGCCGCGCGCGATCGCCAGGTACTGCGTGACCGCGGACAGCGAGTAACCGCGCGACGTGACGCGGTCGGGCAGGATGCGGCGGCCGTACAGCACGATGAGCGGCTTGACGGCGAACGCCGGCGCCTGCCGCGGGTCCGGGCCGAAGAACGGCGACAGCAGCAGGAGGTGCCGCACGACGTCGCCACGGACCTGGGCCAGCCAGGCGGCCAGGACCGCCCCGCCGGAGATCCCCACGACGCCGACCTCGTCCCCGAGACCCGCCGCGACGGTCAACGCCCGGGCGGCGTACGCGGTCAGCTCATCGGCCTCGACCTGGTGATGAGCCCGCCGGTCGACGGTGCCGTGCCGGGGGGCGCGCGGAACCCAGACGTTGTAACCGCGGGCGAAGAACTCCTCGGCCAGCTCGTCGTACTGCTCCGGCGCGTGGGTGTATCCGTGCAGCAGCAGCACGACCCGGTCGGTACGCGAGCCGTGGCTCAGCAACCGGCTGCGCGACTCCGGCCGGAGGAGCGGATCCGCGGCCTCGGCCGCCATGATGGTCTCCGCGACGCGGGTGGCGGCGGCGAAGTCGAGCGGGTGCCCGGCTGCCCGATGAGGATGACGGCGGCGTAGCGGCCAGAGGTAGAGCCCGACGACCGCCGACACGAGCAGCGTCAGCCCGGCTCCGACGAGGGCCAGGCAGTAGTCGAGGAAGCTCTGCTGGTCACCGATCAGGTCCATCGACGTCGGCCCTGGTGGTGGGTGCTGGCAACGATCTTCGGCACCGCCAGATCCTCTCACCGGCGATTCGATCGATGCGGCGCCGGGGACGCCGTACGCCCTGGTGGCGCCGCTTGGGCGGCTGCCGGCGCGAAGACGACCCGCGAGCGGAGCTGCCGGAAGCCGGTCCGTTCCAACTCCGCCAGCACCGCCACCCGGTGGGCGTCCACGTCCGCGATCACCTCCCGGGCCCCGCCGGCTGCCAGCGCCCGGACGGCCTCGACCAGCAGCTCACTCCGGACGGCCTCGTCGAGCAGACCGAGGTACGCGATGAGCGGGTAGCAGGCGTCCCCCGCTGGTCCGACCAGACCGACCGGTTCCCCGTCGGCCAGCGCGATCCGCCAGTCTCCCGCCGGACCCCGCAGCCAGGCCAGCGGGTCGGTGGCCAGGTCGACGCCGCCGACCGCCCGCGCTATCTCCACGCCGGTCAGCACGTCCGGCTCGACGATCCGGGCGACCAGTGCGTTGATCTCCGCCGGGTCGGCCGCCGGGCGGAAGGCGTACCGTCCGGACGTGGCCGGCAGGGGCGTGCCCGTCCAGGAGCACCTCACCCGCTCCCCGCGCTCGACCAGGCCGGCGAGCCGGGCCGCCGCCATCGGCGCCTCCACCACGGCCAGCACCTCCGGCCGACGCCGCCAGTGGGCCGGCATGGCGGCGAAGTACAGCCCGGGACCGCCCAGTGCCTCGTGGGCGGCGCGCAGCATCGCGGCGCCCACCTCCGGCTCGGCGTCCAGGTCGAACCGCTCCAACCAGGGTGCGCCGACGGCACCCGGCGGAAGGAGCCAGGCCGCCCTGCCGACCACCCGGCCGGCTCGCAGGGCGATCCAGGTGTTCTCAGGTCGGTAGCCGCCGCCGGCGATCCCGTCGGCGTAGCCGACCTGGCGCAGTTGGGGCAGCGGGTCGGGCATGGAGTCGAACAGGTGTTCCTCGCCCGCGACGAGCGGACGGATGACCAGGTCGGTCATAGGGTGATCCTCCGGGAGAGCGAGCGCCCCGGGTCAGATCCGCGTGGACGCCGGAGCGCGGAGGGGGCGCAGAACATCGGACATTGTTCTGACCTCCTCCCGGCTCGACGGCGTGCCCGAAAACCTAGCTGAGGTGCTCGCCGCCCCGCAAGGCCGCATTCGGGTCGCCGTGTCAGCCGGAGTCGGGCACTGCCAGCCCGAGCGCCGGCTACAGCTGCGGATTCGTGTCCGATTCACGCCGATGGGCGTGCCCGTCGAGAATGGCGATCACGGCCAGGATCGAACTGGCGGTGACGACCGCCGCGATCGGGGGAAGGACCACCATGGGCGGCGCTGTCACGGTCAGCGCCAGCGCGCCGAGCAGCAGTATCCGGCAGCGCGACCCGGTGGAGGTCAACTGCTCCAGATAGGTCCGCCCGATCAGGAACAGCACCGGGCCGCCGAAGACGACGACCACCAGGGCCCAGTCGATCGGCGGGTCCGGATTTTCCATGATCTGTCCGAAGCCGACCGCGAGGCAGATGATGCCGCCGACGATGAGCAGCAGGCTGAAGCTCGCCCACCGGGACAGTTGCATCCCCTCGCCGGCCGAGCTGGCGGTCGTGTCCCGATCCGGGCCCGCGTGGTAGAAGTAGATCCGCCAGAACGCCACCACCGCCACGAACGAGGCGACAAGGGTGACGGTCCGCAGGGTCGAGAAGCCCGGGAAACTGATGGTGAGGCCGGCTTCGAGCACCACCTCGGCGAGCGCGATCATGAAGAACTGGTTGTACCGCTCGGCGAGGTGCATGGAGGAGACCTCGGACAGGGCGTCGCGGCGTGCCCTGGCGAACCCGAGGGCGGGCCAGTTGGCGGCCGCCCCGATGACCTCGATGACGAGGGCGATGGTCCAGAAGACGCCGCGGCCCAGCCCTCCGCTGATGCCGCCGCCGATCCACAGCACGCCGGACACCGCGTGCCAGCTCAGCACCCGGACCGAGACCTCCCGCATCGGGTGACCGCGTAGGGCCCACGTCAGGTACAGCGGGCGGCCGACCTGGATCAGGACGTACGCGCAGGCGAAGATCACACCGCGCTGACCGAACGCCTGCGGCAGCGTGACCGCCAGGACCAGCGTGCCGAACATCGTCGCCAGCAGCACGATCTGAATGTCGGTGCGACGCGGGTCGTAGGTGCTCGCCATCAGGGAGTTGAGCGACCAGATCATCCACATCGCCGCGAAGAACAGCAGGGTCTGACCCGCCTCCGACAGCAGCGAGTGCCGGACGATGGTCAGGTCGTCGGCGACCCGTCCGGCGAGGCGGGCGAGCGCGAAGACATAGACGATGTCGAAGAGCAGCTCCAGGACTGTCGCCCGGGGCGGGCTCCTGCTGTCGCCGAGCCCTCGAACCGCTGCGCCCGTCACCACGGAGGGTTCAGCTACCGGCCGAGGCCGCCGGCACGGGCACCGGGGCGTCCGGTCGCCAAGCCGGGCAGCGATGCTGGGTGATCCGCTCCATCGTCCCCGCGCCTCCTCGCCGGCAGTCCAACTCATCCATGATGAGGTATTTTATCCCTTTGGCCGGTTCCGCACGTCCGAATCCGGGCGGCCGGATCACCGCGCCACGGGACGGGCCCCGGCCGGTTCGACGCGCTCCGTCGCGCCGCCACCGGCGGTACGCCGGATCATGCGGGGCGTCACCCTGCGGTAGGAGCGCGGGTCGACGGGCAGCAACCACTGCCGGGCCCGTGTCAGCCGACCGAGGTTGAGCCCGAGCTCATCGAGCACCTCGTCGATGTTGTGCATCGAGAACGGGATGACGTTCGTGCCCCGGGCATGCCGTCCGTTGGTCCGCGCCGCCATCCATGCCACCCGCTCGCGAACCTCCTCGCGCATCCGATCCCGGGGCGGCAGGGTGACCCCGCCGCGCAGGTGGGCGGCGGTCCAGACCGCCGCCATCTCCGCGCTCAGCGGGCTGAAGAACGACGAGTTGTAGCCGGCGAAGGTCAGGTGCGGAACGTCGATCGGCAGGATCTGGCGGTAGAGCATGAAGTTGCCGGCGGCGTCCTGGAGCCGGGCGTGCAGCGCGTCATCGAAGAACGGAACGTGCTGCCGGAAGCCGGTGCCACAGATCACCAGGTCCGCGGCGAGCACCGTACCGTCGCCGAGGCGGGCGGCCGGTCGACCGCCGTCGACCACAAGCTCCCTGATCGTCTGGTCCCGGTGAACGGTGATGCGGCCGTCGGCGACACGCTCGAAGAAGCCCTCGGTCGCGAGGCTGACGGTGCTGCGGGCGATGTCCTGGAAGGTGCCGTTCGGCACGAGGCCCAACTCGCGCAGCTTGAGCTGCCTGGTCGCGACCGACCCGACGCTGTCGAGCAGCGTACGGCGCAGACCGTCTCCCGGACCGTGCAGGAACCGCTCGACGCCCTTGAGGCTGAGGTAGCGGAACAGCGCCTCACCCATCCGGGTGAGCAGGAGGTACTTGTAGTTGAGCGCGCCGCCGAGCTTCCGGGGCATCTTCCAGAGCAGCTCGCGGGCCACCAGGTGGGTCTGTGCGGCGACGTCGCTCAGCGGGACCGTCACGTCACAGGAGGACTTGCCGTAGCCGACGACCAGTACGTTCTTTCCCCGGGCCTCCGCGAGGTCACGGAAGTCGCCCGCCGCCAGGACGCGTCCCCCGGCGGCGGTGAAGTCCTCGCGGCCGTCGAAGGACGGGACCAGCGGATCGGAGAAGATGCCGTTGGCGACGATGAGGTGGTCGTACCGCTCCACGGTCACCGGGTCCGCCCCCGCCGGGCGGGACGTGAGCAGCCACCCGGTCTCGTCGTCCAGAAGCGCCGCGGAGACGACCTCGGTGGAGAGACGCAGGACGGCGCCGAGCCCGAACATCTCCACATAGCTCTCCAGGTACTGCTGGACCTGCTCCCCCGTCGGCCACTGCGGGTAGTGCGCGGGCATCGGAAGGTCGGAGAGGTGGTAGGTGCCCTTGTCGTTCTGGGTGCGGAGGCCGGGGTACCGACGGGTACGGCTCCAGACCCCGCCGACGTCGGGGGCCTTGTCGAACACGGTGACGTCGAAGCCACTCTGCCGCAGCACCTTCGCTGCGCTCAGGCCGGCGAATCCAGCGCCGACGACGGCAATCCTCATGGCAGCCTCCGGTGAGTGTGTGACTCGCTGGCAAGGTACGACGGCAGCAGGGGCGCCGACGGTGTCAGCACGCTAACGGGGGCGGCGGACGGTCCGCTATCCGCTGCGCGCGGGCTGTGTCCGCTGTGCGCAGTCGGCAGCCGAGCTGTTCCTTGTCGGGTCGGCGGCTTTCCTGTACGGCCCGGCCGGGTCGCGTCCTAGGGTCAGCGCAGCAGGGCGCCGCGGGAGGTGTCGGATGGATGCTGTGACGGTCCGGACGGACGACGTCGAGCACGCGCGTGCCGAGGTGGGTCGCGTCTTCTGCCCGCACCGGCTCACACCACAGGCGGGAGTCCGCGACGTTCGGCTGCGGATGGCGGCACGCCGCCTGGACGGCGTGGGCGTCATCGACCTCGACTACGGCCAGGCGGTGCGGATCCAACCCGGCCCGCTGGAGACCTTCTACCTCGTGCAGATTCCACTCGACGGCAGCACGATGGTCCGGCACGCCGGCGACAGCGTGACCTCGACGCCCGACGTCGCCTCCGTCCTCTCCCCCTACGAGGCGTCGGACATGCACTGGTCCGCCGGTTCGCCGCACCGGATCTTCTACGCCGACCGGCGCACCGTCGACCGGGAGCTCGGCCGTCTGCTGGGTCGTCCGGTGGACGGCCCGGTCCGGTTCGACATCGGCATGACCATGACCACGGCCGCCGCGAAGGCGTGGACGCGCGGTGTGGACTTCCTCGCCGACGAACTCTCGCAGCCGATGGACGCTTCCCTGCTCGACCATCCTCAGGTCGCCGCCCGGTTCGAGCAGGGACTCATCGGCAAGTTGTTGCTGGCCCACCGGCACACCTACACCGACCAGCTCGCCGAGCCGGCGCGTTACGCGTCCCCCGGACGTCTCGTGCGCCGGGCCTGTGCCCTGATCGCGGATCACCACGACGAGGCACTGACCGTCGGGGATGTGGCGGAGGCGCTCCGGGTCAGCGTACGAACGCTGCAGGACTGCTTCCGCCGCGAGTTGCGGACCACGCCGACGGCGTACCTGCGGGGATGCCGCCTCGAGGCGGTCCGCCGTGCGCTGCGCGCGGCCGGTCCCGGTACGTCCGTGACGGGCATCGCCGTCCAACACGGGTTCGTCCATCTTGGCCGCTTCGCCAACGACTACCGGGTGCGCTTCGGCGAGTCGCCGTCCACGACCCTGCGAGGCTGACGGTCTCCGCCCCTCGTACGTCAGCGGTGCATGTGCAGGCGGATCGTGGTGGCGCCGGGCACGGTGTGGATGCGCACGAGATCGCAGAGTTGGTTGACCAGGAGGAGGCCTCGGCTGCCGGGCTGCTGCGGCGGCACGGGAAGCCGGCCGGCGAGCGGATTGGCGATGTGCCCGGTGTCGGTGAGTTGGCAGATCAGCCGGGTGTCGTCGGTCCAGATCGCGAGGGTGCCGCCGGCGGCGGTGTGCTTGATCGTGTTCGCGGCCAGTTCGCTGACCGCCAGGGTGAGGTCGGAGACCCGGTCGGGGGACAGGCCGGCCGCGGTGGCCTCGGCGGCCACCACCCGGCGGATGACCGAGAGGGCTTGCAGGTCGATGGTGACGGTGATCGCCTGGGCGGGCGGGTCCTCCAGCGGCAGATTGAACCCCGCGGCCACCGCGATCGGGTCCGCGTAGTGCGGGCTCACCCGCACCGCGCTACCCATCTGCACGACGGGATGGGTGCGGCGGGCATCGTCGAGCCAGCGTCGGTCCAGGTGACCGGTGTGGTAGGGGCAGAGGATGGTGGCCTGCCGGCCGGCGAACGCGGCGTTGATCAGTGCCTCGTGCTGGGCACAGGCGGGGTATTCGGTCGCGGTACGCCCGGCCCAGATCGGTTCACCGATGATGCGCACCCGCTTGCCGGCGTGCGCGGCGGCGAAGGCGAGCAGGACGCCCGGAATGATCCGCCCGGGGTTGCGCCCGGCCACGCTCATGTCGTGCAGCTGCACCCGGCCCGCGTCGGCGCCGAGCGCGGCCCGGATGTGCTCGAGGCTGTCCCCCGGGACGGCGACCATGACCGGCTCGTCGGCGGCGAGACCGGCCCGGATGAACGGCAGCGTGCCGGCCAGGTATTCCTCCTGGTCCGCGTAGAAGAGAGCGGGATGCACGAAGCTGTCGATCCTGGTGGCAACGGAGATACTCAAGCGGTGGCCTCCGAGGTGCGTGATCCGACCGCCTCGTCGGCCCCGACAGGATCAGGCCGGGGACCTGCGTGGCGCCGGTCAGGTGCAGTGTACGGGCGACAGCTCGGGAACAGCCGGTCAGAGTCGTTCACTGGATACGTCCGCCGGCTGAGTGGATGGCCAGCAGGGCGATGTCGTCGGTGGCCTGCTCGCGGGCGAGCATGGTCATGACGCGGGCGCAGACCTCCTCCGCGGGACCTGGCTCGATCGCCGCGCGGAGTCGATCGATGCCGATGTCGATGATCTCGCCGCGGCGTTCGACGAGCCCGTCGGTGTAGCAGATCAGCACCGCGTCGGAAGGGAACGCGACCTCGGTGCACCGACGCACCGGCTGACGCGGACCGATACCCAGTGGAAGATCAACAGGAATGCTCAGCGTGTCGGCCGGGTGTCCTGGCGCGGCCAGGACGGGTTGCAGGTGCCCGGCGAGGGAGACCCGGATGGTCGCGCGATCCGGGGAGATCATGGCGTAGAGGACCGTGGCGAGGTTGCCGGTCTCGAAGTGTTGGATCTTCCGGTCGAGCAGGGTCAGCGCACTGGCCGGATCGTCGCAGACCAGCGCGTAGGCACGCAGTGCGCTGCGGAGACGCCCCATGACGACCGCCGAACGCAAGCCGTGGCCGGACACGTCGCCGATGACGACACCCAGCCAACCGGAGGGCAGGGTGAACACGTCGTACCAGTCGCCGCCGACGCCGGCGTCGTGACCGGGTACGTAGCGGGCCGCCATGTCCACACCGGGCGCGTCGGGCAGGTGGGTGGGTAGCAGGCTGCGTTGTAGTGCGAGGGCGGCGCTGCGGTCGAGGCCGCTGGCCTGCGTCCGACTGGCGAGGCTCGCCCGGTCGGCGGCGAGTTGCAGCAGCCGCACGTCGTCGTCGGTGAATCGGTGCGGCCGCAGGCATCCGACATGCAGGACGCCGATCAGCTCGCCCCCGGCGAGCATGGGCACACCCAACAACGAGCGGACCCCGCGGCCGGTCAGAGCCGGGTCGTCGGCGTCGGCGGCGTCGTCCAGTACGACGGGCTGCTTCTCCTGGGCGATCCGGCCGGCGAAGCCGCGGCCGACGGCGATGCGGGCGCCTACCTCCCCCAGGCCCTTCGTCGCCGTGACCACCAACTGTTGAGCGTGCAGGTCCAGCAGCAGGATCGCCGCGGTGTCGACCCCCAGCACCTCTCCGACACGGTCGAGGAGCTCCTCCAGAAGGTCCTTGACGTCAAGCTGTGACAGCGCGGCATCGGTGACCGCCTCGATACGGCGCAGCCGCTCGTCGCTCCCGCTCCCCTGCACGTCAATCACGTGCAGGAGCCTAACGCGTCGCAGCCCCGGAGCAGCTCATGAGGATGTCCGCATCGTCACCCGCTGGCGAACCGCAGCGAACGTCGCCGACACGACGCGGGCCGTCTGGATGGGCAGCGCCCTGACCACCCTTTCTGGGCGGTCACTGCTGAGCGACATACCTCTGAGGCATATTTGTGCCCCGCAGGTGTATCGCTCGTTGGCGACCCATTACCTGCCATTCGCCAGAAAGACCGACCCAGATGGCGCAATGTCGGGCTGCCCGCCGTCCCGCCAACGGGCTTTCGCCAAATCCGACCGGCACCGGCCGTGATGACGATTACGTTCGTTGACGTGACCGACTCACGGTTTGCCGCCGTCACGCTCAGCGCCGCGCTGGTCCTACCGGCCGTGACGATTCCGCCACCGATGCCGGCCTCCGCCGCGCCGTACGTGGCGTGCCCGGCCGTGAAACCGTCCACACCGCCGCCCACCACACCATCCCCGCCACCCGTCGACCCCACTGACCGGGCGGTCGGGGGGCAGGCGCTCGCCACGGCAGGACTGGCGATTCCCGCGCACGCGCCGCCGGCCCCGGCGCTGACCGCCACCTCCTGGCTCGTGGCGGATCTCAACAGCGGCGACGTCCTCGGCGGGTGCGGCCCCCACGAGCGCCGAACGCCGGCCAGCGTCCAGAAACTGCTGCTGGCGGCGGCCCTGATGCCCCGCCTGGATCCGAACCAGATGGTCGAGGTGACCAGGTCGGATCTGCGCGATCTCGACCCGGCCAGTTCGCTGATGGGAGTGACCGCCGGTGGCCGGTACTCCGTCGAGAGCCTGTGGCTGGGGCTGTTGCTCAGGTCGGGAAACGACGCGGCCAACGTGCTCGCCCGGCTCGGCGGCGGTGGTGCGGGCAGGCCGGGCGGCGTCGAGGCGATGAACGACGAGGCTCGTCGGCTGCACGCGAACCAGACCCACGCCGCGACGCCATCGGGCCTGGACGGCCCCGGCCAGTACACGAGCGCGTACGACCTCGCGCTGATCGCACGGGCCACCTTCGCCCGGGAGGATTTCCGGCGGTACGTGGCCACGAGGGCGGCGCAGATACCGGCACAGCCCAGAAATCCGGCATTCGTCATCACCCACGACAACACGCTGCTGGGCCACTATCCCGGGACACTCGGGGGGAAGACGGGCTTCACCGACCTGGCACGGCAGACGTACGTCGGTGTGGCCGAACGCGACGGTCGGCGGCTCGCGGTGACCCTGCTCGGAGCGGAGACCGCGCCGCTGGGGAGCCTGGGAGAGGCTGCGGCGCTGCTCAACTGGGGCTTCGCCCTGCCCCGCGACGCCTCGGTCGGCCGCCTGGTGACACCCGACGAGAAGAAGCACGACAGCCCCGTCGTCCCCGTCAAGGGCGAACGCCCTGTCCCGGCGGGCAGGTCGTCAATCCCGGTGCACACCGGGCTGGGTCTCGGCGCCGCCGTCCTGCTGGCCGTCCTGGTCCTGGCCGCGCCGTGGCGACGCAGAGCCGCACGACAGGACGCCGGCCCGCGGTAGCGAGCGGGTCGCGGTCACACGTTGTGGCGGTCGTCGGCCGGCAACTGCGGCGGCTCCGGGGGTTCCGGGGCCTGGTCCGGCTGACCGAGCTGCGCGACATGGGTCGGGTCGAGGACCCGGGAGAGGAACGAGCGGGTGCGTTCGTGCTGCGGCGCGCCCAGCACCTCCCGCGGCGGCCCCTGCTCGACCACCACCCCGCCGTCCATGAACACGACCCGGTCGGCGACGTCCCGGGCGAACGCCATCTCGTGGGTGACCACCAACATCGTCATGCCGTCCTCGGCCAGCTTGCGCATGACGGTGAGCACGTCGCCGACCAGCTCCGGGTCGAGGGCGGAGGTCGGCTCGTCGAAGAGCATCAGCTTGGGCTCCATCGACAGCGATCGGGCGATCGCCGCGCGCTGCTGCTGCCCACCGGAGAGTTGCGCCGGGAACGCGCGGCCTTGTCGGTCAGGCCGACCCGCTCAAGGTTGTCCCGCGCGATCCGCTCGGCCTCGGCACGGCCACGGCGCAGCACCCGACGCTGGGCGATGGTGAGGTTGTCCAGCACGGTCAGGTGCGGAAAGAGGTTGAACGACTGGAAGACCATGCCGATGCCGCGGCGTACGGAATCGATCTCGACGTCCGGGTCGGTCACCTCGACACCGTCGACCCAGATCTTGCCGGCGGTCGGCTCCTCCAGCAGGTTGACGCAGCGCAGCAGCGTCGACTTGCCGGAACCGGACGGCCCGATGACGCAGACCACCTCGCCGTGGCCGACCTCGAAGTCGATGCCCTTGAGCACTTCCAGCGGCCCGAACGACTTGTGCAGATCGCGGATCTCGACGGCGGGCCGGGGTTGGGTAGTCGTCATGCGGATCACCGGGCCTTGGCGTAGCGGAGTTCGAGGCGTCGTACCACCTGGGACAGGGGCAGGGTGATGGCCAGGTAGGCGAGGCCGGCCACCAGCAGCGGGGTGGCGTTCACGCGGTCGTTCAGCGTGTCCCGGCCGAACTTGGTGACCTCGATGGTCTGCGCCGTCACGCCGAGCACGTAGGCGAGCGACGAGTCCTTGGTGAGCAGGATGAGTTCGTTCGTCAGCGGCGGGATCACGATCCGGAACGCCTGCGGGATGACGATGGTGCGCATCGCGGTGAAGTGCGACATGCCGAGGGTGCGCGCCGCCTCCATCTGCCCCTTCGGCACAGCCTGGATGCCGGCCCGGATGGTCTCGGCCATGTACGCCGCGGCGGTCAACCCCAGACCGATCGCGATCGAACCGAACACACCACCCGGAATTTCCCGCTCCGGAAAGGCGATGGGAATGCCGTACCCGACGAGGAAGAGCACCAGCAGGGCGGGCAGACCCCGGAACAGCTCGATGTACGCCGTCGCCACCCAGCGGTACGGAGCCACCCGGGACAGCCGCATCAGCGCGAGGATCGTGCCGAACACGAGGCCGAAGGCGAAGGCGCCCAGCGTGTAGAGGATCGTGTTGCGCAGCGCGACCGTTATGATCGTCGGGAACATCGACTCGATGATGTCGACGCGGAAGAACGCCTCCCGCAGCCTGCCCCAGTCCGCGGCGTAGACCGCCACGGCGATGACGGCGATGAAGGCCAGGTACTGGAGCCAGAGGGACAGCCGCTCTCGCTGACGGCGTCGCAGCTTCACGTTCGTCGCTCCTTGTGTTCCCCGAGATTGCCTACGCGGAGGGCGCGCGAGACGCGCGCCCTCCGACTCTGAGCGTCGATCACGCGCTTGGACGCTTGCCGATCCACTTCTCGTAGATCGTGTCGTACGTGCCGTCCTGCTTGGCCGTGGCCAGCGCCTCGTTGACCTTCTTGAGCAACTCCGGGTTGCTGTCCTTCTTCACCGAAAACCCGTACTGCTCGCCGGTGTCGAACTCGGCCGCGACCACGAAGCCGCCCGGGTTCTCCTTGAGGTACTCGGTCCAGACCGGGAGGTCGTTGATGGCGGCCTCCACCTGGCCGTTGGAGACGGCCTGCTGCAGGGCGGCGAGGTCCTCGAACTCGACGAGCTGGAGGCTCTTCTCCTTCTCGAACTTCCGGGCGTAGTCACGGCCCGTGGTCGCCGCCTGGACGCCGAGCTTCTTGCCCTTGAGGTCGTCGAGCGACTTGTAGGGCTTGCCGGTCTTGACCAGCATCGCCTGCGTGGCGTCGAAGTAGGGATCGGAGAAGTTCATGACCTTCTGCCGTTCCTCGGTGATCGTCATACCGGCGGCGGCGGCGTCGCACTTGCCCGTGTTCAGGTCCTGGCCGGACTTGATGCCCTCGAACGGGGTGTCGACGATCGTCTGCTCGACGCCCAGGTCCTTGGCGACCAGGTCCATCAGGTCGACGTCGAATCCGACCACCTTGCCGCTGGCGTCCTTCGACTGGAACGGCGGGTACGGCAGGTGGGTGCAGACGGTCAGCTTGCCCGCCTGGACCAGCTTGACCCCGCTCGCCTGGGTCTCGCCCTCGTCCTTCTTGGCGCATCCCGCGCTCAGCGACAGGGCGGCGATCGCCGCGACGAGGCCGGCCTTGCGGGCTGCGCTGTGAAACCTCACGGCTGTGTCCCTCCGGTTCGGCTCCCCGTGCGGGCGGGCAGCCAGGGTTAATGCGAAGACTGTGACAGGCGACGCTACCTGATCGGACAAGCCGTACCTAGATCACGTCGAGTCGTTGTGAGGAGTGCGGCACCGGTCACCGTCGGTACACCCGACAGCCGGGCCGTAACGGGACGTCGCGGCCGGATCCCCCGCCCACCGTGACCGTTCAGGCGGGGACGATCACCACGTGCAGGTTGCGGGGGCCGTGGACGCCCTCGACCCGGTTGAGTTCGATGTCGCTGGTGGCGGACGGGCCGCTGATCCAGGTGAGCGGGCGGTCCGGGCCGAGGCGCGCGAGGGCGTCCGGCACCCCGGCGACGACCTGATCGGTACGCAGCACGCAGACATGGACATCGGGCAGGAGGGAGATGACCCGTCTCCCCTGGGCCGGGCCCGCGTCGAGGATGACCGTCCCGGTCTCGGCGACGGCCACCGCCGCCGCGGTGACCACCCCGTCGGCCGCGTCGACCTGGTCCGTCGGGAGTTCGTCGTCGGTCAGCACCTCGACCGTGTCGGGCAGCCACCGCCGTGGCAGGCCCGGCGGGACCACGACACGTCGACCGCCGAGGATCGCGTCGACGACCTGGGCCACCTCGCCGTCGGCACACCGGTGCACGGTGGCCCGGTAGTCGGTGAGCCGGTGCACCAGGACGTCGAGGTCCACGGCGCCGCCGGCCGGCCGGTAGTCCCGTGTCACCTCGCCAGGGGTGGTCGGGGAAGCGCCGAGAGCGGCGCGGAGGCGTCCGAGGATCAACTCGCGGGAGGTCATCGTTGCGCCCACCATTCGCGGAAGGTCTGCGGCGGCGGCTGCGGCAGGTCGCGGCCGAGGGTCCAGCCGGACAGCGGCGGAGGAAGCCCGCCACCTCGCCGGCCGGCGAAGCGGGTGACCCGCGAGGCGCGCTGCGCGGCCTCGTACAGCGGCAGGTGGTCCATGGTGTACGCGGCGGCGGCCATCGTGATCGCCTCGGGGCTCGGCACGCGATGTTCGCTCCGGTACGCCGCCACGTGCTGCGCGCGCAGGTGCACCAGGATCGACGGGATGTCGATCATCACCGGGCAGGCGTCGAAGCAGGCGCCGCAGAGTGAGGAGGCGAAGGGCAGGGAGGCGTTGTCCTCCACGCCGGTCAGCTGCGGCGAGAGCACGGCGCCGATCGGCCCGGGGTAGACCGAGCCGTACGCGTGCCCGCCGGTGCGCTCGTAGACGGGACAGACGTTGAGGCAGGCCGAGCAGCGGATGCAGTGCAGCGCCTGACGGCCGACCTCGTCGGCGAGGACCGCGCTGCGACCGTTGTCCAGCAGCACGAGGTGGAAGTCCTGCGGCCCGTCGCCCGGCGTGACACCGGTCCACATGGAGGTGTAGGGGTTCATCCGCTCCCCGGTGGAGGCGCGCGGCAGCAGTTGCAGGAACACCTCGAGGTCCGCCCAGGTGGGGATGACCTTCTCGATGCCCATGACGGTGATCAGGGTGTCCGGCAGGGTGAGGCACATCCGGCCGTTGCCCTCCGACTCGACCACCGCGAGGGTGCCGGTCTCGGCCACCGCGAAGTTCGCACCGGAGACGGCGACCCGGGTGCTGAGGAACGTGCGGCGCAGGTGACGCCGAGCCGCCGCGGCCAGGATCGCCGGCTCGTCGGTCAGCGCCGGGTCGACGCCGGGCATCTCGCGCAGGAAGATCTCGCGGATCTCCGCCCGGTTGCGGTGGATCGCCGGCACCAGGATGTGGCTGGGCTTGTCCCGCCCGAGCTGGACGATCAGCTCGGCGAGGTCGGTCTCCACCGGTTCGATGCCGGCCGCCTCCAGCGCCTCGTTGAGGCCGATCTCCTGGGTGGCCATCGACTTGACCTTCATGACCCGGTCGCTGCCGGTGGCCCGGACCAGGTCGGTGACGATCCGGTTGGCCTCGACGGCGTCGGCGGCCCAGTGCACGGTGCCGCCGGCGGCGGTGACCGTGGCCTCCAGCTGTTCCAGCAGCTCGGGCAGGCGGGCCATCACGTCGGTCTTGATGGCCCGGCCGGCCTCGCGCAGCTCCTGCCAGTCGGGAACCTCGCCGATCACGGCTGCGGACTTCGTACGGATCGTGGCGGTGGCGTGGCCGAGGTTGCGGCGCAGTTGCGCGTCGGCGAGGCTGCGCCGGGCCGCGACCGGGAAGGGCTCGTCGCCGCGCAGGTGCCCGACACCGCGCGGCGCGGTGGCCGGCATGCCGAGGAAGGTTTCGGTCATGCCGTCACCCCGTCCCGCTGCGCCGGCCCGGCCGGGTGTGCGGCGGGCTCGGTGCTGGCCAGGATCTCCGCGAGGTGCACGGTCCGTACGCCGGCGCGGAGCCGGGACAGCCCGCCGCCGATGTGCATCAGGCAGGAGGTGTCCCCGGCGGTGCAGACGTCGGCTCGGGTGGACAGCACGTGGCGCATCTTGTCGGCCAGCATCGCCGTCGAGGTGTCCGCGTTCTTCACGGCGAACGTGCCGCCGAAGCCGCAGCACTGCTCGGCCTGCGGCAGCTCCACCAGGTCCAGGCCGCGTACCTGGCGCAGCAGCCGCAGCGGCTTGTCCCCCACCCGGATCATCCGCAGCGAGTGGCAGGTCGGGTGGTACGTCACGCGGTGCGGATAGAAGGCGCCCACGTCGGTCACCCCGAGCACGTCGACGAGCAGCTCCGACAGCTCGTACGTGCGTCGGGCGACCTCCTCGGCACGGCTGGCCAGGCGCTCGTCGCCGGCCCCCCGGGCCACTGTCGCGTGCTGGTGCCGCACGGAGCCGACGCACGAGCCGGACGGTGCCACCACCACGTCGTACGGCGCGAAGGTCCGCACGTGCCGACGGACCAGCCGCAGCGCGTCATCCGGATAACCGGTGTTGATGTGCATCTGCCCGCAGCAGGTCTGGTCCTGCGGAAAGACGACCTCGTGACCGAGCCGTTCCAGCAGCCGCACCGTCGCCTTGGCCGCCTCGGGGAACAGGGTGTCGGCCAGACAGGTGACGAACAGGGCTATTCGCATACTCAGTCCTCCCATCCGAGGCGCCGGGCAGCGGCCCGCCAGGCCGCCTGGGTGGCGCGTGGCTCGTACCGGACGATCTGTTGGGTGTCGCGAAGCACGGCCCGCAACGCCGCCAGGTCGCCGCCGACCACGCCGAGGGCGCGGGCCTGCACCAGAACGTTACCCAGCGCGGTGGCCTCGACCGGCCCCGCGAGCACGGGCAGTCCGCAGGCATCGGCGGTGAGCTGGCACAGCAGGTCGTTGCGCGCGCCGCCGCCGACGACGTGCACGGCGTCGACGTGCCGACCGGCGAGCAGTTGCGCCTGCCCGACGGCGCGCCGGTGCGCCAGCGCGAGGCTGTCGAGGATGCACCGGACGGTCGCCGCCGGACTGGCCGGCACCGGCTCTCCGGTACGACGGCAGGCCTCGGCGATGCGCGCGGGCATGTCGCCCGGCGGCAGGAACGCGGGGTCGTCCGGGTCCACGACGGAGCGGAAGGCCGGTTGCCGGGCCGCCTCCCGGAGCAGGGCGGGCAGGTCCGTGGTGCCCCAGGTGCGCAGCGATTCCTGAAGCGGCCACAGGCCCATCACGTTGCGGAGGTACCGGATGGTGCCGTCGACACCGGACTCGTTGGTGAAGTTGGCTTGCCGGCTCGCCGCGCTGAGGACCGGCGACGTGAGTTCGACCCCGACGAGGGACCAGGTGCCACAGGAGATGTAGGCGAAGTGCTCCCCCGCCGCCGGCACGCCCACCACGGCGGACGCGGTGTCGTGTGACCCCACGGCCACGACGGCGGGCTCTCCGGGCAGGCCCAGCGCGGGCAGGACCGGGCCGATCCGGGTGCCCGGCTCCCGCAGTGGCGGGAACAGCTCGGTGCGGATGCCCGCGTCCACCATCAGGTCGGTCGCCCAGGCCCGGCGACGAAGGTCGTACAGCTGGGTGGTGGAGGCGTTGGTGACCTCGGCGCCGATCTCCCCGGTGAGCCAGTACGCGATGAGGTCCGGGATCAGCAGCAGGCGGTGCGCCAGGTCGAGCTGTGGCGTACCGGCAGCGGCGACGAGCTGGTAGAGGGTGTTGAACGGCAGGTGCTGGAGCCCGGTCGTGGCGTACAGCCGCTCCTGCCCCAACTGCTTGGCCACCCGCTCGCCGACGCCCTCGGTGCGCCCGTCCCGGTAGTGCACCGGGTTGCCGAGCAGCGCGCCCGTCGCGTCGAGCAACCCGTAGTCCACGGCCCAGGTGTCGACTCCGATGCTGGCGACCGGGCCGGCGGCGCGCAGGCCGTCGAGGACGCCGCGGTACAGCGCCAGGACGTCCCAGTGCAGGCTGCCCGCCACCCGCACCGGGTCGTTGCGGAACCGGTGCGCCTCGGCCAGCTCCAACCGTCCGGGCTCGACGCGGCCGACCATCACCCGGCCGCTGGAGGCGCCCAGATCCACGGCGGCGAGGTGCACGGGACCGCTTCCCACATCGTCCTCCTTGACGGTGAGCCGTGGTCAGCGGAGGAAGGCCGCGGCGACGCCGGCGTCCACCGGAATGTGCAGCCCCGTCGTGTGGGACAACTCCCCGCCGGTGAGCACGAAGACCGCGTTGGCGACGTGCTCGGGCAGCACCTCACGCTTGAGCAGCGTGCGCTGGGCGTAGAACTCGCCGAGCTTCTCCTCCGGCACGCCGTAGACGGCGGCCCGCTTGGCGCCCCAGCCCCCGGCGAAGATGCCGGAGCCGCGGACCACGCCGTCCGGGTTGACGCCGTTGACCCGGATGCCGTGCCCGCCCAGCTCCGCGGCGAGCAGCCGGACCTGGTGCGCCTGGTCGGCCTTGGCCGCGCCGTAGGCCACGTTGTTCGGGCCGGCGAACAGGGAGTTCTTGCTGGAGATGTAGACGATGTCCCCGCCCATCCCCTGCGCCAGCAGGACCCGCGCGGCCTCGCGGGAGACGAGGAAGGAGCCCTTGGCCATCACGTCGTGCTGGATGTCCCAGTCCGCCTCGGTCGTGTCCAGCAGCGACCTGGACAGCGACAGCCCGGCGTTGTTCACCACCAGGTCCACCCCACCGAAGGCGAGCACCGCGTCGCGCAGGGCGCGGGCGACGGCGTCCCCGTCACTGACGTCGGCGGCGACGGCGACCGCCACATCGGTGGTGCCGATCTCCGCGGCGACGGCGGCGGCCGCCTCCGCGTCCCGGTCGGCGACGACGACGCAGGCGCCCTCCGCGGCGAGCCGGTGGGCGATCGCCCGGCCGATGCCGGAGCCACCGCCGGTGACGAACGCGATCCGGGTGGCGAGAGCCTTCGGCTTCGGCATGCGCTGGAGCTTCGCCTCCTCCAGTGCCCAGTACTCGATCCGGAACTTCTCGGCCTCGTCGATCGGCGCATACCGCGAGACGGACTCCGCGCCGCGCATCACGTTGATGGCGTTGACGTAGAACTCCCCGGCGACGCGGGCGGTCTGCTTGTTGGCCCCGAAGCTGAACATGCCCACACCCGGCACCAGGACGACGGCCGGGTCGGCGCCGCGCATCGGCGGGCTGTCCGGGCCGGCGTGCCGCTCGTAGTAGGCGCGGTAGTCGTCACGGTAGGAGGCGTGCAGTTCCTTGAGCCGGGCGATCACGACCTCGATCGGAGCGGTGGGCGGCAGGTCGAGCACCATCGGACGGACCTTGGTACGCAGGAAGTGGTCCGGGCATGAGGTGCCGAGGGCCGCGAGCGCGGGGTGCTTCTCCCGGGCGACGAAGTCGAGCACCACGTCGCTGTCGGTGAAGTGGCCGACCTGCGGCCGGTCGGTGGACGCGAGGCCCCGCAGCACCGGGAACAGCGCCGCCGCCCGACGTCGACGCTCGTCGGTCGGCAGCGGCTCGTAGCCGTCGATGAGCGGGCCGAGCGGCTCGGCCCGACCCCGCTCGTCGAGGAAGGCCTGCGCCCTGCGGATGATCTCCAACGAGTTGCGTTCGCACTCGTCACTCGTCGCGCCCCACGCGGTGATGCCGTGCCCACCGAGGATCACGCCGATCGCCTGCGGGTTGGCCCGCGCCACGGCGGCGATGTCCAGGCCGAGCTGGAAGCCGGGCCGCCGCCAGGGGACCCACAGCACCCGCTCGCCGAAGATCTCCTTGGTCAGTTCGGGCCCGTCGGCGGCGGCGGCGATCGCGATGCCCGCGTCGGGGTGCAGGTGGTCGACGTGCGCCACGTCGACCAGACCGTGCATCGCCGTGTCGATGGACGGTGCGGCGCCGCCGCGGCCGTGCAGGCAGTAGTCGAACGCGGCGACCATCTCGTCCTCGCGCTCGATCCCGGGGTACACGTCGACGAGAGCGCGGAGCCGGTCCAGCCGCAGCGCCGCCAGACCGGACCGGGTCAGGGTGCCGAGATCGCCGCCCGAACCCTTGACCCACAGCAGGTCGACGGGCCCACCGGTGACCGGATCGGTGTCCGCGCCCTTGGCGGAGGTGTTGCCCCCGGCGTAGTTCGTCGTGGTCGGGTCGGCGCCGAGCCGGTTGCTGCGCGCGATCAGCGCCTGAACCTCGGGTTGCATCGTCCTCACGTCCCCAGTCTGCGTTCTTCGGTGGTGGTCAGGCGCCCCAGCCGGCCTGCTGGCCGTCGGCACGTTCGGCGCGGATCTTCTCGAAGTAGCCGGAGCGGGCGTACGCGGCCATCGGGTCCGGGTCCAGGCCCAGGTCCGTACGCAGCTCGGCGAGCAGCGGCCGGACGTCGGTGTTGTACGCGTCCATCAGCACCGCGTTCGCGGCGAGCACGTCGCCGGTCCGCTGCGCGGCGGCCAGCGCGTCCGGGTCGACGAGCAGCGCCTTCGCCGTCGCCTCCTGCACGTTGAGCACCGAACGGATGATGGCCGGGATCTTCGGCTCGATGTTGTGGCACTGGTCGAGCATGAACGCGATCCCGGCCTCGGGCGCCAACGCGTCACCCCGGACGATCTCGTGCATGATCCGGAACAGCTGGAACGGGTCCGCGGAGCCGACCATCAGGTCGTCGTCGGCGTAGAAGCGGGAGTTGAAGTCGAAGGCGCCGAGCTTCCCGACGCGCAGCAGGAACGCCACGATGAACTCGATGTTCGTACCCGGCGCGTGGTGCCCGGTGTCGATGACCACCTGCGCCTTCGGGCCCAACTCCAGGCAGTGCGCGTACGCGGTGCCCCAGTCCGGCACGTCCGTGGCGTAGAAGGCCGGCTCGAACAGCTTGTACTCCAGCAGCAGCCGTTGGCCGTCGCCGAGCCGGTCGTAGGTCTCCCGCAGCGCCGTCGCCAGCCGGTCCTGCCGGGCGCGAAGGTCGTCCTGGCCCGGGTAGTTGGTCCCGTCGGAGAACCAGAGCTTCAGGTCCCGGGAGCCGGTGCGGTCCATGATGTCCACGCACTCGAGCAGGTGGTCGATCGCCTTGCGGCGCACACCCGGATCCGGGTTGGTGACACTGCCCAGCTTGTAGTCGTTGTCCTGGAAGACGTTGGCGTTGATCGCGCCCAGGCCGACCCCGTGGTCGGTCGCGTACGCGGCCAGGTCGGCGTAGTCGTCGACGCGGTCCCACGGAATGTGCAGGGCGACGGTCGGCGCGACGCCGGTGAGCCGGTGCACCACCGCCGCGTCGGCGATCTTCTCGTACGGGTTACGCGGCACGCCCTCCTGCGGGAACACTTTGAACCGGGTGCCGGAGTTGGCGTACGCCCAGGACGGGGTCTCGATGCGCTGCGCGCGCAGGGCTGACCGGACCCGCTCAAGGGTCTGCGCGTCGGGCTGCGTCATGGGGTTTCTCCCGTCTGTGCGGCGAGCCGCGTCTCACGCTCTGCGCTGAGCTGCGCCTCAAGGTTGAAGACCTCGTCCAGCGGCCGGATGGCCCGGTCGGCGGCGCCCTGGTCGAGGCCGACGAAGTAGGGCGCCATCTCCGCCTGCCAGCGGGTGTTGACGTCGCTGGTCTGCATGGCGGCCTGGGCCGCCGCGAAGTCGTCGGTGACCAGGTAGCCCACGAGCAGGCCGTCGTCGCGGAGGAAGAGCGAGTAGTCGTGCCAACCGCTCTCGGCCAGGGCGGCGAGCATCTCCGGCCAGACCCGTGCGTGGCGGGCGCGGTACTCGTCGAGTCGGTCGGGGTCTACCTGGAGGGTGAAGCAGACGCGGGGCATGGTTCTCCCGTCGGCTCCCCCGGTCGGTGCGGCGCGGTGTACGCCGCACCGACCGGGAGGGCGGTCAGAACTGGAACTGGTCGATGTTGCTCTTGTCGAAGACGGTGGGCGGGCCGAGAATGACCACCCCGTCCTTGCCGACGGTGAACTCGCCGAGCTTGCCGGCCTTGAACTTGTCGCCCTCGGCGCCGGTGATCTGGCCGGAGGCCAGCGCCGCGCCGGCGTACGCCGCGAGGTAGCCGAGGTCGGCCGGGCTCCACAGGGCGAAGGCGTCGACGGTGCCGTCCTTGACGTACTGGCGCATCTGGTTGGGGGTGCCCAGACCGGTCAGCTTGACCTTGCCCTTGTACTGCGACCCGCTGAGGTAGCGCCCGGCGGCCGCGACGCCGACCGTGGTCGGGGAGATGATGCCCTTGAGGTTCGGGTACGACTGGAGCAGACCCTGGGTCTCCTGGAAGGACTTCTGGTCGTCGTCGTTGCCGTACGCCACGGTGACCAGCTTGACCTTGCTGTACTCGGGCTTCTTCAGCTCCTCCTTCATCAGGGCGATCCAGGCGTTCTGGTTGGTCGCGTTGGCGGTCGCGGAGAGGATCGCGATCTCGCCCTCGCCGCCGATCTGCTGCGAGATCAGCTTGACCTGGTTCTCCGCGATGCCCTCGGCGGTGACCTGGTTGACGAAGATCTGCCGGCACTCCGGCTTGGTGTCGGAGTCGAAGGTGACGATCTTCGCGCCGGCCGCCTTCGCCTGGTTGAGCGCGCCGCAGATGGCGTTCGGGTCGTTGGCCGAGGTGACGATCACGTCCATGCCCTGCTGGGACAGGGTGTTGATGTAGCTGACCTGCGACGAGGCGCTGGCCTCGGACGGGCCGACCTCCTTGAACTCACCCTTGAACTCGGTGACCGCGTCCTTGCCGCCGTTGTCCGAGACGGTGAAGTACGGGTTGTTCAGCTGCTTCGGCAGGAAGGCGATCTTGAGCCCTTCCTTGATGGCGGCGTCGGGGTTGGCGGCGCCGCTCGCCTGGTTGCCGGCGCCGCCGTCGTCACCGGAGTTGTCCCGGGTGGTGCCGCCGCACGCTGCGGCGCTGAGCAGCAGTGCGGCCAGGGTGAGGCTGGTGGCCCCGACACGGAGGCCTCTGCGGTATGCGGACATCGTCATCCTTCCGGGGGTGGTTGGTGAGCGGGGGACCTCACGAAGCGACGGAGTGCCGCTGTCGTCGACGGTGCAGCCGGGCGCGGATGTCCGCGACGGCGTTGGGCAGCACCACGGATGCGATGAGCAGGGTGCCGGTGACGATCGTCAGGGCGTTGGCGTCGACGTCGGCGAGCTGCAACGCGTTGCGCAGGACGCCGAGGAGCAGGACGCCGGCCAGCACACCGAGCAGGGCGCCCCGGCCGCCGAAGATCGAGACCCCGCCGAGCAGCACGGCGGTGACGACGGTCAGCTCCAGGCCGGTGGCGTTGTCGCCGCGGGCGCTGGCGTACCGCAGGGTCCAGAAGATGCCGACCAGCCCGCACACGGCGCCGGAGACCACGAAGAGCCAGAACTTCGTCCGGGCCACCGAGACGCCGGTGAACGTGGCGGCCTGGTCGTTGTTGCCCATGGCGTAGAGCGCGCGGCCGGCCGCGGTGGCGTGCAGCACCACCCCGAAGACCAGGGCGAGCAGCAGCAGCGGCACCACCACGACCGGGATCGACGTGCCGGGGATGTTCCGCACCACGGCGGCCGTCCAGTCGGCCGGGAAGTCCGCGACCGCCTGGTCGCCGAGCACGACGAAGGACAGCCCCCGGTAGAGGGCGAGCGTGCCGATGGTGACCGCCAGGGACGGCAGGCCGAAACCGGTGACGAAGAGACCGTTCACCGCGCCGAGCACCGCCCCGAGCAGCACCACGAGGACGCAGATCAACTCCAGCGACAGTCCACTGGAGAGCCAGAGCTGCCCCATCAACGTGCTGCACAGGCCCACCATGCTGGCCACCGAGAGGTCGATCTCGCCGGTGATCACGATCAGGGTCATCGGCAGCGCGATGAACGCCAGCGGCACCAGGTCGAGCAGCAGGAACTGGGCGTTGCGGCCGGTGGCGAAGTTCTCCACGGTCAGTCCTGCGACCAGCACGGCCACCACGAGGGCGCCGACGATCACTGCGTCCCAGGACCCGAACAGCCCGCGCAGGGTGGCGAGTCGGCCCGCGCCGGGCTCGGCCTCGACGGTGGGCGGTGCGGCGTACAGGCTGTCATGCGCCATGGGCGCTTCTCCCTCGGAGGCGGGCCGCCACCCGCAGGGCCAGGAGCCGGTCCAGCCCGATGGCGGCGAGGATGAGCGCGCCGACCACGGCCTGCTGCCAGAACGGGTCGATGCGCAGGACGGCGAGCGAGCTGCCGATCGTGGTCAGCAGCACGGCGCCGAGCGCCGCGCCGTAGGCGCTGCCGCTGCCGCCGAAGATCGCCACCCCGCCGACCACGGCGGCGGCGACGACCTGGAGTTCCAGACCGGTGCCGGCGGCCGCGTCGAGGGTGCCGAACCGGGCCGCGTACAGCACGCCGGCGAGGCCGGCCAGCGCGCCGTTGGCGACGAACACCGCGAACACCCGCCGGCCCACCGGGATGCCGGAGAGCCGGGCGGCGGCCGGCTCGGAGCCGATCGCGTACAGCTCCCGGCCGCTGCGGTACGAGCGCAGGTAGAAGCCGACCGCGGCGACGACGACCAGCGCGACGAGGAACAGCACGGGTACGCCGAGCACGGTCTGGTTACCCAGCCGCAGGAACGACGAGGGCATGTCGGCGGCGTTGATCTGCCGGCCGGACGCCCAGTAGTAGTCGACGCCCCGGAAGGCGTAGAGCGTGCCGAGGGTGATGACCAGGGCGGGCACCCGGGCCACCGCGATCAGGCCGCCGTTGATCACACCGCAGAGCGCGCCCAGCGCGACCCCCACGACGAGCGCCACGGGCCACGGGGTGCCGGGCGCGCTGAGGAACAGCGTGCCGGTGGCGAACGCGACCAGACCCAGGATCGAGCCGACGGAGAGGTCGACGTTGCGGGTGACGATGACCAGGGTCTGCCCGACCGCCAGGATCACCAGGATCGCGCAGCCCAGCAGCAGGTCCTTGACGCTCTGGCCGCTCAGGAAGCGGTCGTTGCGCACGGTGGTCACCAGGACCAGCAGGCCGAGCGCGATGAGCAGGCTCAGCTCGCGTACGGCGAGCAGCCGTTCGGTGAGGCTGCGGCGCTGCCGGTCGGGCTCGGTCGGTGCGGTCCCGGTGGGCCGCTCGGGCGCGCCGGTGTCGGTGCGGCTCATGCGGTCACTCCTTGACCGGTGGCGGCGTACATGATGGAGGTCTCGTCCGCCTCGGCCCGGGACAGCTCGCGGACCAGGCGTCCCTCGTGCATGACCAGCACCCGGTCGGCCATGCCGAGCACCTCGGGCAGTTCACTGCTGATCATGAGGATGGCCAGGCCCTCGCCGGCCAGCTCCGAGAGCAGCCGGTGCACCTCGGACTTGGTGCCGACGTCGATGCCCCGGGTCGGCTCGTCGATGATCAGAATTCGTGGTTCGGTGGCCAGCCACTTGGCGAGCACCACCTTCTGCTGGTTGCCGCCGGAGAGGGTCGCCACCGGGGCGTTGAGCCGGGCGGCCTTCACCTGCAACCGTCGCGTCCAACTGCGGGCCTCGGCGCGCTCCGCGCCGCCGAGCAGGAGGCCGAGTCGGCTCAGCGCCCGACGGCGGGCCAGCGTCGCGTTGCGCTCGACCGACAGCTCCATGACCAGGCCCTGCTGCCGCCGGTCCTCGGGGACCAGCGCCATGCCGGCGGCGATCGCCCGGCCCGGCCTGCCCGCCGGAACACCTCGCCCGGCCACCCGCACCTCGCCCGCGTCGTAGCGGTCGATGCCGAAGACGGCGCGGGCGACCTCGCTGCGGCCGGCGCCGACCAGCCCGGCGAGCGCGACGATCTCCCCGCCCCGGACGGAGAACGACACGTCGGTGAAGACGCCGGCCCGGGTCAGCCCACGGACCTCGAGCAGCGTGTCCCGCAGCTCGGCGACCTGCTTCGGGTAGAGCGAGGAGACGTCCCGACCGACCATGCGCCGCACCACCTCGTCGACGGTGAGGTCGGCGGCCGGATCGCTGGAGACCCAGGCGCCGTCGCGCAGCACGGTGACACGGTGGCAGAGGTCGAACACCTCGTCGAACCGGTGCGAGATGAACAGCACGGCGGCGCCGCGTTCGCAGAGCGAGCGGGCGACCGCGAAGAGCCGCTCGACCTCCACGCCGGAGAGCGCGGCTGTGGGCTCGTCCATGACCAGGACGCGGGCGTCGAAGGAGATCGCCTTGGCGATCTCGACGAGCTGCTGGTCGGCGATGGAGAGCCCTCGGGCGGGACGGGTCGGGTCGATCCGGACCCCGAGCCGCTGGAACAGCCGCTCGGCGTCGCGGTTCATCGCCGCGCTGTCGATGCGGCGCAGGCCGCGAAGCGGTTGCCGGCCCATGAAGATGTTCTCCGCCACGGACAGATCCGGAAAGAGCGTCGGCTCCTGGTAGATGACAGCGATGCCGGCGGCCCGGGCGTCGGCGGGGCCGCGCAGTCGCAGCGGCTGCCCGTCCAGCGTCATCTCGCCGGAGTCCGGCGGGTGCGCGCCGGCCAGGATCTTCACCAGGGTGGACTTGCCCGCCCCGTTCTCGCCGACCAGGGCGTGGGCCTCGCCGGCGTGCAGCGCCAGGTGCACCCCACGCAGCGCGGCGACGGCCCCGAAGGACTTCGTCACGCCGTCGAGTACCAGCAGCGGAGCGCCGTCCGTGCCTGGTGCGTCGGCGGTCATCCGATCCCCTCCTGAATCGTTTCACGAGTCGTGCATGGACCGTAGGGGGAGGCATTCGTGAGCGTCAAGAGTTTCGCCATGATTTCTTGGCCGTTGCCGATGCGGGCTCCGCGCACCCTCGGACCCGTGCCGCCGATCGGCGACGCGACGCGCGGGACCACCGGCTGGCTGGATGAAACGTTTTAGCCGCTATACACTGCCGGAGCTACCCGGTCCAGCCGTCCCCGCGACGGGCTTTCCGGGGAATCACCGCGACCGCGACCCGCTCGGGCTCGGGCCCGCGACCACCGCACGGAACGTCGAGGGAGTCATGGCAACGGCGAACATCAAGGAGGTCGCCCGGCACGCCGGCGTCTCCCTCGGCACGGTGAGCAACGTGCTCAATCGGCCCGACACGGTCGCCCCCGCCACCCGCCAGCGGGTGCTCGACGCCATCAGCACGCTCGGCTACGTCCGCAACGACTCCGCGCGCCAACTGCGCGCCGGGCACAGCCGCACCGTGGCCATCGTCGTCCTGGACGTGGCCAACCCGTTCTTCACCGACGTCGTCCGCGGCGCCGAACAGGTGGTGGAGGAAGCCGGCGCCATGCTCGTCGTCTGCAACAGCGGCGAGGACAGCGCCCGAGAACGTCGCCACCTGGAGCTGCTGGAAGAGCAGCGGGTCCGCGGCGTCCTCATCACCCCGGTCGGCCACGGCCCCCAGCCCAACCTGGACAAGCTCATCGACCGGGGCATTCCGGTGGTGCTGGTGGACCGGGGCACGGGCCGGGCGAACCGCTGCTCGGTGGCGGTCGACGACGTCCTCGGCGGCCGGCTGGCCATGGACCACCTGCTGGATCAGGGCCACCACCGCATCGCCTACCTCGGCGGCCCGCTCTCCATCGCCCAGGTCGCCGACCGGCACGCCGGTGCCGCCTCGGCACTGGAGGAACGTGACAGCGGCGCCGAACTCCGGGTGGCGGTGACCACCAGCCTGACCGTCGCCGCCGGCCGGCGCGCCGCCGAGGAGCTGCTGACTCTGCCGGCCCGGCAGCGCCCCACCGCCGTCTTCTGCGCCAACGACCTCATCGCGCTCGGCGTCCTCCAGGAGTTGACCGCGCGCGGCCTGCGTGTGCCGGCCGACGTGGCCATCGTCGGCTACGACGACATCGAGTTCGCCGACGCGGCGGCGGTGCCGCTGTCATCGGTACGCCAGCCCCGCGACCAGCTCGGCCGCACCGCGGCGCAGCTGCTGCTGGAGGAGGCCGAGCCCGGCGACGCGCACCGGCACCGGCACGTGGTCTTCCAGCCGGAGCTGGTCGTCCGCCGCTCCAGCGACCACCCCCGGCGCACCCGGCGCTGACCGCCCGAACCGCGCCCAGTCGGGGCGCGGTGGCCCCCGGCGGCCGGAACGGCAGGCGGGTGAGTCAGGCCGCCGGGACGGGCGTGGCCCAGACGTCGGCGATCGACGGATCGTAGCCGTCACCCGTGTCCCGGAACCGCACCCGCACCACCCCGTCGCCAGTCGCGTCCGGCAGGTCGACCACGAACTGGTAGCTGACCGTGCCGGCTCCGGCCGCCGTACGCCGCCACGCGCGACTGTGCGCCACCACCCCGTCCACGACCACCTCGTAGTCCTTGAGCTGCGGCCCGTCGTACGTCTCCCGAGCGCGCAGCACGAACGGCTCGCCGGGCTCGACGGCGAGGTCGAACTCGAACCAGCCGCCGGGGCGGGTCGTGTCGGTGTACCGGCGGGTCAGGCCGGCCTCGGTGCTGGTGGCCGAGTAGGTCGAGGCGGCGAGGCGGTGCGCCTGCTCGGACGCCGCGACACCCAGGTCGACGTGGTCGTACGCGCCGGGCGGTGGATCGTCGAACCGTACCGGGATCGCGACGAGGCGCCGTTCGGCCGCCGTGTCGCCGGTCGCCACCGTGATCTCCACCGGCCCCTGGGTCACCGACACGGGCGCGGTGAGCACGGTCGACACGGTGGTCCGCGCGCCGGGAGCGAGGTCGTACCCGGTGGTGGCCGGCGCCGCCCGCCAGCTGTCCGGCGCGGTGACGGTCAGCTGCCCGGTCACCCGTACGCCGGCCCGGTTGCGCAGCACGGTGCCGACCGTCGTCGTGGCGCCCGGGGCGACGTCGGCCGGGGCCGGGGCCGCCGACACGATCTGCACCGCCGGCGCGACGGCGACCGTTCCCGCGACGGGCAGCGTCGCGCTGCCACCTCGGTGGCGGTAGCTGGCGGAGCCGTCGACGGCCCCGCTCACCGGCGCCTGACCGGCGGGGATCCGCAGGTCGTAGCGGTGGCTGACGGTGCCGCCCGGCGCGACCGTGGTGGCTCGCTTTCCGACCGGGGTCACCGTCCAGCCGTCGGGCGCCCGCAGGTCGGAGGTGACGCCGGTCAGCCGGTCCCGCCCGCCGTTGGTCACCGTGACGGTGGCGCGTACGACCTCGCCGGGCAGCCGCTCCCCCACTGGCAGGTCGAGTTTCACCACGGCGCCGACCAGGGTCGACGACGCCGCGGAGAGCCGCTGGTCGACCCGGGTGAGCAGCGCGGTGAACCGGTCCGCGTGGGCCTGGTCGAGGCGACCCGTGGCGACCTGGGTCCGCAGCCACCGGGCCGTGTCGGCGGCGCTCGCCAGGGCACGGTGCACGTCACCGGCGGCGGAACGGGAGTTGCCCGCCAGGTACGCCGTCCGCGCCGCCGTCGTCTCCGCGCCGAGTCGGCTGAACCGGCCGCGCAGGTACTCGGCCACCGGTCGACTCAGCTCACCGGCCAACTGGTCGGTGAGCGTCCCCAGCTCCCGTGCCGTGTCGCCGGCGTCGCCCAGGTCGCCGAGCACCCGGTCGACCGCGAAGGAGTACGAACCGGAGCCGATCTCGTAGACGGCGACCGCGCCGTCCATCCGGACGAACCGCACACCGTCGGCCTGCTCCGCCGGTCGGCCACCCTCGGTGACCGCGTTCCGTCCCGGTGCGGGCAGGCGTACGGTCGCCGTGGTGTTCGCCGGCAGGGTGAGCCGCAGCCGCATGTCCCCGCGTGCGTCGAGATCCCAGTCGCTGCCGATCGTTCCGTAGGCCGAGCGGTACGACGCCCTGGCCGAGGTGAGGTCGCCACCGGGCTGCGGGGCGAACGTGAGGTGCGCGTACCCCGGCTTGTCGTTGTCGGGTTGGATGCCGGCCACGGTCCGGTACATCCAGTCCCCCACCGCGCCGTAGGCGTAGTGGTTGAAGGAGTTCATCCCCACGTCGCCGAAGCTGCCGTCGGGTTTGATCGAGTCCCAACGCTCCCAGATCGTCGTCGCGCCCTTGGCGATCTCGTATCCCCACGACGGATAGGTGTCGTTGAGCAGCAGCCGGTACGCGACGTCCAGATGCCCGGTCGCACTGAGCGCCGGCAGCAGGTCCGGGGTGCCGAGGAAACCGGTGGAGAGGTGCCAGTCGTGACGTTGCACGTTGTCGACCAGCCGGTCGGCGGCCTTGGCCCGCAGCGTGTCGGGCAGCAGGCCCATGCCGATGGCCAGCACGTACCCGGTCTGGCTGTCGCCCTGCACCGTGCCGTCGGCGGCGACGTACGCGTCGACGAACGCCTGCGCGATGTCCTTGGACAGCGCCGCGTAGCGGGCCGCGTCGGCGTCCTTGCCGATGGCGCCGGCCAGCTGGCCCAACAGCCGGATGCTGTAGGCGTAGTAGGCCGTTCCGACGACGCCGGCCGGCGTCGGATCGTCCAGGTTGAGCCAGTCGAGGTACGGGCCGGCGTTGGTCCGCAGGTGACCCGAGCTGGTGCTCTCCAACCAGGACGCGTACCGCGTCATCGACGCGTAGTGCTCCTCGATCACGCGGGTGTCGCCGTAGCGTTGCCAGAGCGCGTACGGCACGGTGATCCCGGCGTCGGCCCATCCGGTCGCGCCGTCCCCGCAGCAGGCCCGGGGCGCGACGTCGGGGTACGCGCCGTTCGCCGACTGGGCGTCCCGCAGGTCCTGCAACCACTTGGTGAGGAACGTCAGACTGTCCATGTTGAACGTCGCGGTGTTGGCGAAGACGTTGATGTCACCGGTCCAGCCGAGCCGCTCGTCCCGGGCCGGGGTGTCGGTCGGGATGGACAGGAAGTTGCCGCGCTGCCCCCAGGTGATGTTGCTGTGCAGCTTGTTCACCATCGCGTTGGAGGTGTCGAACTCGCTGGTGAGCTCCCCGTCGGTGTGCATGACCAGGCCGGTGACGGTGGACAGGTCGGGAGTGCCCGGGTAGCCGGTCAACTCGACGTAACGGAAGCCGTGGAAGGTGAACGTCGGCTCGTAGACCTCGGCGCCGCCGCCGCGCAGCGTGTAGAGGTCGGTGGCCCGGGCCGTACGCAGGTTGGCGGTGTAGGCGGTGCCGTCCGGGTTGAGCACCTCGGCGTGCCGGATGCGGACCGTGGCGCCGGCCGGGCCGTCGACCTTGAGGCGCACCTTGCCCACCATGTTCTGACCGAGGTCGAAGATCCAGGTGCCGGGCGTGGGCTGGGTCAGCGCCTTCGCGGGCAGCTCCTGCGTGACCCGCACCGGCGGGTCGACCTGGGCGACGATCCGGTCGGTGGCGTCGACGTCGTCCACGGTGGCAAGCGACCAGCCGGAGTCGTCGAACCCGGGACGGTCCCAGCCGGCCGGCAGCCGCCGCGCGTCGTAGGTCTCGCCGTGGATCAGGTCACTCTGCCGGAAGGGCCCGGCCGTGGCGCGCCACGAGCCGTCGGTGCCGATCGTCTCGCTGCGCCCGTCGGCATAGTCGATCATCAGTTGCGCGCTCAGGTGCGGCCGGGAGCCGTAGTTGTCGGTGCCGAACCAGGCGATGCTGCCGGCGTACCAACCGTCACCCAGCAGCGCGCCGAGGGCGTTGTCGCCGGCGCGGAGCTGGCGGGTCACGTCGTACGTCTGGTACTGGACCCGCTTGTCGTAATCCGTCCAGCCGGGCGCCAACTCGTGGTCGCCGACCCGCTGGCCGTTGAGGGACAGCTGGTAGACGCCGAGTGCGGTGGCGTAGAGCCGGGCTCGGGCGACCGTGCCGTCGACCCGGAAGCCCCGGCGCAGCAGCGGGTTCGCGTCCAGCGCGGTGAGCATCGCCTCGGTGTCGCCGGTGACCCGCAGGCCGCCCGCGGTGGCCGTGCCGGCCCCGAACGGATTCTCGCCGTCGGTGAGCGGGGCCGCGAAGAGGGTGTGGTCGCCGCTGGTCACCGAGAAGTCGGAGAAGACCCCGGTCTCCACCCCGTTGGTGCGCAGGCCCACCGAGCCGGCCCGGTGCGCGGTGCTGCGGGTGACATCGACCTGGGTGCCGTCGACCCAGGTGGTGATGGTGTCGCCGGCCGCGGTGATGCGCAGGGTGTGCGGCGCGGTCAGCTTGTCGGCCGGCACGACCGCGCCGAGCGGGACCTCCTTGAGCAGCGTCCAGGCGCCGTCGACGCGGACGTGCGGGCGCAGCTTGGCGCTGCCGCCGGTGGTGGAGAACTGCCACATGTACGAGTTCGCCGCGCCACGGGCGCGCAGGAAGATCCCGGCCGCGTCGCGTTCCAGCCGTACCGTCGTCTGCACGGTGTAGTCGGTCCAGGTCTCGGTGGGCGACGGCATGCCGATCCAGTCGGCCCGCCAGCCGTCGCCGCCCCGTACGCCGGTCTCCCAGAACGACGGCGCGCTCCACCCGGAGTCGCGGCCCGTGGTGTCCCAGACCCGGACCTGCCAGGCGTACCGGGTGCGGGGTCGCAGCTGCGGGCCGGCGTACGGGACGAGGGTGCTCTCCCGGGACCGGATCCGGCCGCTGTCCCAGACGTCGGCGTCGTCCAGCCGGTCCGCGCCGGTGGCGACGCGCACCTGGTACGACTCCTGGAGCACGCCCCGGGTGGTGGCCTCGATGCGCCAGCCGAGGCGCGGCTTTCCCACGTCCAGCCCGATGGGCTCGGTGGCCCGTTCGGTGGTCAGTCCGGTGACCGTCAGCGCGGGGGCCGCCGGCGCGGCGGCCGTGGCCGGGCCCGGCACCACCGTCGGGGTGAGGCCGAGCAGCAGCACGAGAAGCGCGGAGGGTGCGGCGTGGCGCCGCGTCATGCGCATCATTCCTGATCCTCTTCCTTCCGGTGGTGGCGGCGGGCCGACGACCGGCCCCGAACGGGACGTCAGCGGGGCTGGGCCGCCGCACCGGCGACCGGGTGGAAGCTGGACCGGCCGGAGCCGACCTGGAAGACGGCCCGGCCGTCCTCGATGCCGACGAAGGTGGCTCTGCTCGGGCCGGCCGCCCGGTAGGACTTTCCCGGCACGACCGGCAGGGCGACCCGGGCGGTGACGTTGACCGGCACGTCGAGGTCGACGCGCATTCCGGCGTTGGTGCGCCGCCAGTCGAGGCGGACCGGTCCGCGCTGGGTGGGCACGGTGCCGCTGGCGCGGTCGAGCCCGGTGGCGGGCGGTACGACGTCGACCGTCGCGGCGCCCGGGCTGGCGGTGCGGACGCCGAGCAGGGTCTCCTGCACGTCGACCACCGCCTGCGCGCCCCAGCCGTGCGACTGGCTGAAGTTGCTGCCGGGGTCGAGGGTCCAGGCCTCCCAGGTGAAGGTGCCGCCCTGGGCGAGGATGTTCGCCCAGCCCAGGTCGTCGGGGTTGGTCAGCAGTCGCAGCACCGCCTCGGGCCGGCCGGCGTCGGCGAGCGCCCGCAGCAGCCAGTGGGCGGTCATCGGCCCCTGTTTCATGCCCATCGACGCGACGTGGTCGGCCAGCGCGGGCAGGTCGGCCTGCGGGGCCAGTCCGTGCGCGACGGCGTACGACGTGGCGTGCTGCCCGGCGTGGCCGCTGCGCTCGCCGGTGGCCGAGAGCCCGTCGACGTAGCTGCCGTCGGCGGCGCGCAGTGTGGCGTTGACCGCGTCGGTGAGGTCCGCGGCCCGCCGGTCGTACGTGGTGACCTCGTCGGCGGGCCGGCCGAGCGCCTCGGCCATCCGGGCGGTGGTCCGCAGCACGTCGACGCTCTGCGCGTTGATGGTGGTCCGGGCGGCGGTGCTCATGTCGTAGCCGAAGCGGCCGGGCTCGGGCCAGTCGATGATGCCGTACCGGTAGGCGCCGCTGCCGCCGGTCAGGTCGGTGACCAGGCCGGCGGTGGGGCCGGTGGCCGGGATGTGGCGCAGCACGTACTCGGCGGTGTCCCGGATGGCCGGGTACGCCTCGGCCAGCAGCTCGCGGTCACCGGTCTCGGTCCAGTACCGCCACACCCAGTCGACGAACATCAGCGAGTAGTCGGGGATGTCCCGCTTGCCGTCGCCGTTGGGGTAGACGGCGTTGTAGCGGCCACGGTCGCCCTCGGCGGTCCAGTAGCGGGCGGCCGAGCGGAGGAACTCGCGGATGGCCTGCTGGGTGGCGTCGCGCTCGCCGAAGGCGGCCATCGTGGCGTACGAGATGTTCGCGGCGTCGCCGAGGAACTGGCCCTTCTCCCGGGTGGGGGTGTCGACGAACGCCTCCTGGACGGAGTAGATCGCGGACCGCTTCATCATCGCCCACACCGCGTCGAGGGTGGCGTTGGAGCTGGCGAAGCTCGCCTCCCGGCCGGCCGGCACGTCGGTGTGCACCACGACGGCGGAGAGGTCGCGCGCCGAGATCTTCTCGCCGGCGCCGGGGATCTCCAGGTAGCGGAACCCGAGGTGGGTGAAGGCCCGGAACTCCTGCGGCCCGTCCTTCTGCAGGTACGGGAAGCTCATGGTGGTGCCCTGCGACTGGAGGGTGGACGTGTCGACCCGGCCGGTGTCGGTGAGGGTGTAGCCGGCCCGCAGGTCGATGGCGCGCCCGGCGACGCCGGCGTCGAACCGGACGACCGGGCGGGCGGGGATGACCACGCCGAAGTCGGCGACGACCGTGCCGTCGGCGGCGGTGCGCAGCGCGACCGGTCTGACGGGGGTCTCGACCAGCCGGGTCTCCTGCCCGATCAGGTGCGGCGACGACGCGGTCGGGTGCGCGCCGAGCACCTCGGCGGCGGTGAACCCGCCGGCGCTGTCGTCGTAGCCGGGCCGCATCCAGCCGGCGACCTCGGCGCGGGCGTCCTGCCGCTCGACCCGGTCGCCCTCGCCGTTGCGGCGCTCGGCGTTCGCGACGAACTGGGTGTCGCGGGCGACCCGCCAGGAGTCGTCCGTGCCGTACACCTCGCGGGTGCCGTCGGCGTGCTCGACGACCAGCTTCACGAGCAGGCCACGGTTGCCGGCGGGGCGGCCCTGACCGCTGCCGTACCAGTGGTAGCGCACCCCGATGACCAGCGGCGCACCGGCTTTCACCAGTTTCGTGACGTCGGCGGCCTGGTAGTAGTCCTCGCCCGGGTAACCGAAGGAGGTCCCCCGGTCGGCGCGGGCGCCGTTGAGGTAGAGCTCGTAGGTGTGGTCGGCGGCGGTGTAGGCGCGGGCGCGGACGACGCGGCTGGCGTTGGGGCGTACCTCGGTGCGGGCCAGGGTGTAGTCGTCGGCCTCGGTGGTGGCGCGCCGGATCCAGCTGGCGCCCTCCCACTCGGTGTCGTCGATGCCGGTCTCGAAGGCCCCGGCGGCGGGCGGGGACTGCCGGTCGGTGCGGTCCCAGGTGCGGACCGTCCACTCGTACGCCGTGCCCGAACGCAGGGTGGGCCCCGCGTACGGCACGTAGGCCTGCTGGTCGGAGGCGACCTTGCCGGAGTCCCAGACCCGGTCGCCGCCGGTGGCGCTGACGGTGATCCGGTAGGCGGTCTGCGTCTCACCGGGGTCGGCGTCGCGGGGCAGCCAGCCGAAGCGCGGGACGCCCTCGACGTTGAGGGGTCGGCTCCGGTCGCCGACGGTCAGGGCGGTCGGCGCGCCCGGCGCGTGTCCCCGCGCGGCCAGCGCCGGTGGCGCCCCGCTGAGGACCACCGCGACCACGGTCGTCGCCGCCAGGAGCACCGCTGTCCGGCGCCGCCGGACAGCCGGCCGGAATCCGAGAGTACGACGAGTCACGCGGGCCTCCGCTCTATGAATCGTTTCAGGCAGGTTACGCGCTCGTCGTGGTCAAGTGAAGACGTTCACCGTGATGGATCCGACGCCCGCGCCTGGCTCCGTCCGGTCCGGCCGTGGAAACTGTTATCCCGGCGCGGCCCGCCGGTCTCCTGAGGGGAGGCCGTGCTCGTGAACCCACCACGGTCCTCCACTGGGTAGCGGTGCGACCACACAAGGGAGTGAAACGATGCGCGGTACCGGTCGGGATGGGGCCGACACCGAGATGGTGGTCGCCGCCCGCAACGGCGACCCGCAGGCGCTCGACGCCCTGGTGGCCGCGTCCCTCCCCCTCGTCTACAACGTGGTCGGCCGGGCGCTGCGGGGGCACGCCGACGTCGACGACGTGGTCCAGGAGACCCTGCTCCGCGTCGTCCGTCACCTGGCCGACCTGCGCGATCCGGCCGCGTACCGGTCCTGGCTGATCGCCATCACGGTGCGCCAGGTGCGGGACCGCGAGCAGCAGCGCCGTGCCGCGCTGACCCACACCGCCGACCTCGACAGCGCGTACGGGGTGCCCGACCCGGCCGCGGACTTCGCCGGGCTCACCATCCTGCGGCTCGGCCTGACCGACCAGCGTCGCGAGGTGGCCGAGGCGACCCGCTGGCTCGACGACGACGACCAGACGTTGCTCGCCCTCTGGTGGCTGGAGGCCACCGGGAACCTCGACCGGGCCGACCTCGCCGCGGCGCTCGGCCTGACCGAGGGCCACGCGGCGGTACGGATCCAGCGGATGAAGGAACAGCTGGAGGTGTCCCGCAGCGTGGTCCGGGCGCTGCGCGCCAGCGCCACCTGCCCCGCCCTGCGCGACGTGACCCGCACGTGGGACGGCCGCCCGAGCCCACTGTGGCGCAAGCGCCTGGCCCGGCACGTACGCGAATGCGGTGCCTGCGGTTCCTGGGCCCGGGACCTGCTCCCGGTGGACCGCCTGCTCGCCGGGCTGCCGCTGCTGCCGATCCCACCCGGGACGGCCGAGAACCTCGCGGCCGCCACCACCGCCCTGCCCACGCCGGTCGAACCCCTGGGCGGCGGGCCAATGCCCGGCACCGGCGGGCTGCGCACCAGCATCTCGTTCGGGTCGAAGAGCGTGCTGGGGCCGATCTGCGCGGCCGCCACGGTCGCCGCGCTGGTGATCGGGGCGATCATCGTGGCCCAAC
>NZ_RCVI01000280.1:0-406 GCF_003667455.1 Micromonospora sp. CV4
GTGGAGCGCTCCGCCGCCGAGCAGCTCGTCGCCCAGGCGCACCAGGTCTGCCCGTACTCGAACGCGACCCGGGGCAACATCGAGGTCGCCCTCACCATCCGGGAGGCGATGTGAGCACCAGCCGCGAGATCCACCTGGCCTCCCGCCCGCAGGGCTGGCCGACCGCCGACAACTTCCGCCTCGTCGAGACCGAGGTGCCCACCCCCGGGCCGGGCCAGATTGTGGTCCGCAACCAGTTCATGTCGGTCGACCCGTACATGCGCGGCCGGATGAACGACGTCAAGTCGTACGTGCCGCCGTTCCAGCTCGACGCCCCGCTCGACGGCGGTGCCGTCGGCGAGGTGGTGGCCAGCGAGGCCGAGGGGATCAAGCCGGGCGACACCGTGCTGCACGGGCTCGGCTGGCG
>NZ_RCVI01000009.1:0-403 GCF_003667455.1 Micromonospora sp. CV4
AAGTGGCGGTACGCGCAGCGTTACCGAAACGCCTCACTATCGTGAACTGTTAAGAGCGGATAATGAACGAGGGGCTGCGGCGGCAGCCCGCAATAATCAGACGTTCATTGCCAGTCTTCCGCAGGGGCTTGATATTCCGGACACTCCGGAAAAGCAACAACAGCCTGCAGCAAAACCGGAAAACTATGCTTAGCGCCAGGCTTCCGGCACACCACAGGAGGATCGAGCAGCCAGTGAAAAGCGTATGGAACGGCTGCAAAAGCTGATTGTAAGAATAAAAGATCAGCATCCTGCCGGTAGTACACCAACCATAGCAACGACTATGTGGAATAAATCTCCGGCAGAAACAACAGGGCAGAATGGTACGCAGCAATTCGCATTACAGAATGCCAGCCTGTCCACG
>NZ_RCVI01000006.1:0-401 GCF_003667455.1 Micromonospora sp. CV4
TGGCAGTCAGAGGCGATGAAGGACGTGCTAATCTGCGATAAGCGCCGGTAAGGTGATATGAACCGTTATAACCGGCGATTTCCGAATGGGGAAACCCAGTGTGATTCGTCACACTATCATTAACTGAATCCATAGGTTAATGAGGCGAACCGGGGGAACTGAAACATCTAAGTACCCCGAGGAAAAGAAATCAACCGAGATTCCCCCAGTAGCGGCGAGCGAACGGGGAGGAGCCCAGAGCCTGAATCAGCATGTGTGTTAGTGGAAGCGTCTGGAAAGGCGCGCGATACAGGGTGACAGCCCCGTACACAAAAGCGCATGTGCTGTGAGCTCGATGAGTAGGGCCGGGACACGTGGTATCCTGTCTGAATATGGGGGGACCATCCTCCAAGGCTAAATAC
>NZ_RCVI01000100.1:0-401 GCF_003667455.1 Micromonospora sp. CV4
CTCGGCCAGCCGCTCGGCGCGGACCGGCTTGCGGACGTAGTCGGTGGCGCCCAGGTCGAACGCGTCCACCGCGCCGTCGTCGTACGCGGTGACGAAGACGATCGCCGGCGGCCGGGCGAACCGGCGCAGCACCCGGGCCAGTTCCATCCCGTCCAGGCCCGGCATCCGAATGTCCAGGAAGACCACGTCCACGTCCCCGTCGCGGAGCACCCGGAGGGCCTCCGTGGCGTCCCCCGCGGTGTGCAGCCGGGCCACTCGGGGATCGGCCCGCAGGTGATACGCCAGCTCGTCCAGGGCCGGCGGCTCGTCGTCCACCGCCAGCACCCGGAGGAAGCCGGTCGCGTTCACTCCGCCGACCCGGTCGCTCCGCTCGGTCACGACCCCGCCCGTACGCCGGGGTG
>NZ_RCVI01000005.1:0-399 GCF_003667455.1 Micromonospora sp. CV4
GTCCGGCGTGGCGTCGGTGGTCACCGCGGCCGGCGCGCTGACCGTGTCCACCGGGGCCGGCTCGTCGGCGACCGCGGCGGGCGCCGGGTCGACGGTCGCCGCCGGCCGGATGTCGTCGATGGTGGCAGCCGGGGTCGGCGTGGCGACCACGGCCAGGCCGGCGACGGGGTCGCCGTCCACGCTCGACGGACCCTGCCCGCTGGCCCGTACGCCCTGCCGGCCGCGCAGCAACCACCCGGCGGCCAGGCCCAGCACCAGTGCCAGTACCACTATCAGCGAGTGTCCGATAGACCACTCCACGGCGAACCTCCCTCTCACCTCGTCGGAAAAGTCACGAGAAAAACTCGCCGCAGCTTTGCACACGCGCGATGACGACGACAGGGAGGCTCGGTCGGGGGC
>NZ_RCVI01000092.1:0-398 GCF_003667455.1 Micromonospora sp. CV4
ATCTTGTGCAGCAGGTGATCCTCTGCGACAGCGGCCAGCAGGCGGTGGACAAGGCCAAGCAGCTGCAGATGGATCTGATCCTGATGGATATTCAGATGCCGGATATGGACGGCATCCGCGCCTGTGAGCTTATCCATCACCTGTCCCATCATCAGCAAACCCCGGTTATTGCGGTCACCGCGCACGCCCTGGAGGGCCAGCGTGAGAAATTACTGAGCGCCGGCATGAACGACTATCTGGCGAAGCCAATCGAAGAAGAGAAACTGCACGCACTGCTGCTGCGCTATCAGCCCGGCCTGCACAGCGTCGTTCCGGCGTCGCTACCGCCCGCAGAGCCGATCGTCGATCATAATCAAACGCTCGACTGGCAGCTGGCGCTGCGCCAGGCGGCCATGAAG
>NZ_RCVI01000263.1:0-330 GCF_003667455.1 Micromonospora sp. CV4
TCGTCATCCACGACGACCCTCGGGGTGTCTGCGGCCGAGGCGTTGCCGGGTAGCAGCATCGTCGCGCCCAGAGCGACCAGGCAGGTGATGGCGGTTCTCTTCATCGGAGCCTTCTTCCTCTCAGGTCAGGATCCACGCCTGTGCAGGCCCTAGCCGACGCCGCAGATCATCCCGGCGGGATAGTCCTTTACGCACTGGTTGGCGGTCCAGGTGTTCGCGGGCCAACTCACGTCGATGGCATCGAATGCGACGTTGTCGAGCATCCGGTTGCCGTTGAAGACGTTGCCCGCCGTGGACGAATCCGCGTAGATGCCGTAGCGGGCGTTGCGT
>NZ_RCVI01000004.1:0-395 GCF_003667455.1 Micromonospora sp. CV4
GTTCTCAATAATTTCGTCATCAGAGATGCATCGACGAGCCAAAAAGGCAATCTGGTTTCTGCAAAGCTTTTAACCTCAGGAACCATGGACAACACCTATGGAGAGAACGGATTCAAAGAAAACTCTGAAAAGTATCTGCAAATAGTCAACTTGGAGCCAACGCACTCACAATTCCACGATGGCGCATTTTATGCCGTTTATTCTGCACAGACCGGCAATGACGGCCCCATTTTGGTAATTCATAAAACACTTCCCAATGGAAACTCAGACACTAATTTTGGTGACTCAGGATTCTTCGTTGTCAAAAGAGTTCTCGCCGCAAAGATGCTCATCAGTGATGGAATCTATTTGTTGGCTGAGTACTTTGACAGCAATTCTTACGAATTAACTCTAAG
>NZ_RCVI01000127.1:0-395 GCF_003667455.1 Micromonospora sp. CV4
ATTTTAGACAGCCTATAATATGAATAGCCGCAAGCCATCACACGATAGCTTGCGGCTATTCCGTTTGTTCCGTACCGGTAGTGCCCCTGGGGATTCAGTTTGTTTCCCTATGAGATGGAGCCCTTCGTGGACGGCTTTTTTGTTGAAGAAAATTATTTTGCAGGCGCGCAATCACTTTCAGCCGCAGATTGGGCGGGTTTTACCCGGAAGGCGGGAAAAGCAGCGGATGATAACCCACATACTGCAAGAGACGGTTTGTGCGTCGTACCTGACCAAAGAT
This sequence comes from Micromonospora sp. CV4, assembly GCF_003667455.1. Taxonomy (NCBI): domain Bacteria; kingdom Bacillati; phylum Actinomycetota; class Actinomycetes; order Micromonosporales; family Micromonosporaceae; genus Micromonospora; species Micromonospora sp. CV4. Next base: position 281 of record NZ_RCVI01000127.1, read on the forward strand.
TAAATAGTTAAGCAAAGTTGATCGATTATGAAACATTTTTTAAATATACTGCATACAGTAATTGTGATAAGTCCATTACAGAAGGCGGTTGTTTAAAAAATGCACAATCCATAGT
>NZ_RCVI01000027.1:0-394 GCF_003667455.1 Micromonospora sp. CV4
GTGCAGGGTTTGCGGCCCGAAAATAATATCGACATAGTGCGCGCGCTGGCGAATATGGTCGCCTTCCTGGGAAGCCACGCAGCCGCCGACGCCAATAATCAGGTCCGGGTTCTTCTCTTTCAGTAGCTTCCAGCGGCCAAGCTGATGGAAAACTTTTTCCTGGGCCTTCTCACGAATTGAGCAGGTATTGAGCAACAGCACATCTGCTTCTTCCGCCACTTCGGTCAGTTGATACCCATGTGTCGCATCCAGCAGATCGGCCATCTTTGATGAATCATACTCGTTCATCTGACAGCCCCAGGTTTTAATATGGAGTTTTTTGGTCATCGACTTGCTCTTGCGAAATAGTAGCCAGGAATGCAGGGCGCATAGTGTAATGCTTTGCTGCCGTTGT
>NZ_RCVI01000314.1:0-39483 GCF_003667455.1 Micromonospora sp. CV4
GTCCGGATGCCCGTGCCGGCCTGCCCGGCGCGCCGGGCGGTCCCGCTGTTCCCACCGGCGCGGGTGCGGGCGGGAACGCGTCCAGCGGTCGCGGTGCGGGTCGGCAGCCCGGCGGGCAGCCGTCCGGGTCGGCCCCGCCGGCCGAGGCCGAGGACGACTGGCCGGAGGCGGCCCTCCCCGGTGGCAGCGCGCCCGCCGCCACGGCCACCGAGGACGAGGACTGGCCGGAGGCCGCCCGGCCGGGCGGTGTCACCGCCGTGGCCGACACCCCACCGGCCGGCTCCGGCTCGGCACCCGCCCCGGCCGGCGCGACCGGCGCCGACCAGGGCCGCACCGGTGGAACGGTCACCGGCGCGAACGGCGCCGACCAGGGCCGCACGGGTGCAACGGGCACCGGCGCGAACAGCACGGACCAGGGCCGCACGGGTGGAAGCGACACCAGCGCGAACGGCGGCAGCCCGGCCACGCCGACCGGCGGCGGTAAGCCGACCGCGCGGGCCAACCCGACGCCGGCGGCCCGCCAGCCGGCCACCGGCGGTGCACCGGTGAGCAGCGCCATCGCCGCCGCCCGCGCGGCAGCGGCGGGGCGTGGTCCGCGTACCGGAGCGGCGGCCCGGCCCACCGCGGACGCCGAATGGGCCGGCGAACCGCCCTACGACCCGGATTTCGACGGCCCGTTGCGCGGCGCCCGGCCGGGCGCTGCGGCGCCGGCGACCACGCCGACCTACGAGGGGTTCGACCCGGGCGACGAGCCGCTGGACGAGGTCATCGACGAGAAGACCGCCCGGGAGTCCAGCGAGGAGCAGGCGGTACGGCTGCTCCGCGAGACCTTCGGCGCCGAGAAGATCGACGAGGTCGACGCCCGCTAGCGGCTCTGCGCCACCGGCCGGGTGCGCTGTGCCCGGCCGGAGGGTGCCTCGGCGAGCAGGACACCGAGGCAGCAGGCCCAGAGCGGAAAGGGCAGGACGGCGACCCGTTCCATGCCGCCCACCCCGATCCCGAGACCCTGCTGGGCGAAGAACAGCACCGTCCCGACCAGCGCGGTCAGCCCGGCGGTGAGAGTGAGCGGTCGCCACCGGCCGAGCATCGTGGTGCCCGGCGCCAGCCCGGCGAGGAGCAGGCCGAGGTTGCCCACCCCCATGATCAGGAAGGCGCCGAGGACGTGCCGGTTCTCGTCGACGTCCGCCGGGTGGACGGCTGCCAGGGCGTACCCGCCGGCAGCCAGCACGAGCAGCGTCTGGGCCGACCGGACCACCCCACCGTGACCGAGGATTCGCCAGGTCAGCAGTAGCCCGGCGGCGAGCAGCACGGCGGTGGTCATGGTCGCGACGTTCATCAGCGGGTGCCAGGGCGAGCAGACGTAGCGGGGACGGCTGCTGTCCCAGATGCCGCAGTGGACGTTGCCGAGGTCGCTGATGTTGTGGATGGCCCAGCTGTAGGACGGGTGGCGCCAACCAAGACCGGTGACCAGGTTGGCGACGAGGAAGAGCGGTGCGGCCGACACCCAGCACAGCGCGCCGACCCGACTGGTGCGGTTGAGGTTCATGTCCACGAGCAGACCAGTGCCGTGACGGTCGGCGCACTACCCGCAGATGGCCGGTTCCGGGTAGTGGTAGCCGTACCCGTCGCAGCTCCACGCCGACGGTGATCCGCCCCGGCGTGGGCGGACGCACCGGGCGGGGCGAGGTCGGTCCCAGCGGATAGGCTGGGCGGCGGCCGAGCAGACGAGTGCGAGAAGGAGCCATCCGTGCGCCCAGGTGGACAGCCGAACATGCAGCAGATGCTGAAGCAGGCGCAGAAGATGCAGCAGCAGATCGCCGCCGCCCAGGCCGAGCTGGCCGAGGCCGAGCTGACCGGCACCGCCGGCGGTGGGCTGGTCACTGCGACCGTCTCCGGTTCCGGGGAGCTCAAGGCCATCAAGATCGACCCGAAGGCCGTTGACGCGGACGACGTGGAGACCCTGGAGGACCTGGTCGTCGCGGCCGTGCACAACGCCGCCGAGGCGGCGCGTGAGCTGACCGAGCGCAAGATGGGACCGGTCACCGGTGGCATGGGCGGCCTCGGCCTGCCCGGTTTCTGAGCCGGCAGATGTACGAAGGTGCCATCCAGGATCTGATCGACGAGCTGGGTCGGCTGCCGGGCGTGGGCCCGAAGAGCGCTCAGCGGATCGCGTTCCACGTCCTGTCGGCGGATCCGGCCGACGTCAACCGGCTGGCCGGCGCTCTGCGCAAGGTCAAGGAGCTGGTGCGGTTCTGCACGACCTGCTACAACGTGGCCGAGTCGGAGCAGTGCCGGATCTGCCGCGACCCACGCCGCACGGACGAGGTGCTGTGTGTGGTGGAGGAGCCCAAGGACGTGGTGGCCATCGAGCGGACCGGTGAGTTCCGCGGCCGCTACCACGTGCTCGGCGGCGCGATCAATCCGCTGGAAGGGATCGGGCCGGACAATCTGCGCATCCGGGAGCTGATGACCCGGCTGAGCGGCGGCGCGGTGCGCGAGCTGATCCTGGCGACCGACCCGAACACCGAGGGCGAGGCGACCGCCACCTACCTGGCGTTGATGGTGAAGCCGATGGGCATCGCCGTGACCCGGCTGGCGAGCGGGCTGCCGGTCGGCGGTGACCTGGAGTACGCCGACGAGATCACCCTCGGCCGGGCGTTCGAGGGGCGCCGGGCGGTCTGATCTCGTACCCCCGGGGGTGCCGCAAGCCGACGAGGCGATGCCCGGCATGGGTCGCCGGTGAGCGGTATACCTGTGAGGCATATTTATGACTCACAGGTATACCGCTCCCGACAGCGACCGCCCGGTGAGGGTGGCCATGGCGGCGTCCACCGGTGGGCGCGCACGCCCGCGAACAGCACGCCGTCCAGGACGACGCCGCCCCGTCGTGGGGCCCCGGCCTCGCGCGGATCAATGTGTCGCCCCCTGTATGCGCCGTGCCGTCGACTGTCAGACCCCCGCGCAAGGTGTCGGCTTGATAGCGATTGCCTGACGGCCGTTCCGCTCACGTGTGACATGTCATAGCCTCCCGCACACGGACCGAGCCACAACTCGGCGTGGTCATGCGCATGACAGAGGTGAGAGATGCAGGCGAGAAGGCTAAAAACGGCTGTGGCCATCGCGGCCGTTGCCGCTCTGGCGGTCGGCGCGGCCGGCTGCGCGGAGAGCGAGCGCGACGGCGACAGTGGCGAGGCCAAGACTGGCGGCACCTTCATCTTCGCGGGTGCCGGTGACCCGAAGAACTTCGATCCCATCTTCAACGATGACGGTGAGTCGTTCCGGCCGGTCCGGCAGATGTTCGACACCCTGGTGAGCCACAAGCCGGGCACCGCCGAGCTTCAGGGCGGCCTGGCCGAGAGCTGGGAGCACGACCCGGACGGCAAGGTCTGGACGTTCAAGCTGCGCCAGGGCGTGAAGTTCCACGACGGCACCCCCTTCAACGCCGCCGCGGTCTGCTTCAACTTCGACCGCTGGTACAACATGAAGGGCGCTGCCGCCCAGTCCCAGATGATCTACTACATGGACACCTTCGGCGGGTTCGCGAAGAACGAGGCCGAGGGCGCCGGCGAGTCGATCTACAACAAGTGCGAGGCCAAGGACGACGGGACCGCCGTCCTGACCCTGAACAGGTACAAGGGGGCCTTCCCCGGTGCCTTCGCGCTGACCTCGCTGTCGATCGCGAGCCCCGAGGCGCTCAAGAAGTACGACGCCAACACGGTCACGCAGAACGGTGACTCGTTCTCGTACAGCGCGTTCGCCAACGAGCACCCGGTCGGCACCGGCCCGTTCACCTTCGGTGGCTGGGACAAGGCCAAGAACGAGATCACCCTGAACCGCAACCCGGACTACTTTGGCGAGAAGGCCAAGGTGGACAAGATGATCATCAAGATCATCAAGGACGAGAGCACCCGCAAGCAGGAGCTCCGGGCCGGCACCGTGCAGGGCATCGACTTCCCGGCCCCGGCCGACCGCAAGGCGCTCGAGGGTGAGGGCTTCCAGGTCGTCAACCGCCCGGCGTTCAACATCCTCTACCTGGGCATCAACCAGAAGAACCCGAAGCTGAAGGACCTGCGGGTGCGGCAGGCGATCGCCTACGCGCTCAACCGCCAGCAGCTGGTGCAGACCAAGGGCCCGGGTGGCGCCAAGGTCGCCGACGAGTTCATGCCGGACACCGTGCTCGGCTACGCCCCGGACGTGCAGAAGTACGAGTACAACCCGGACAAGGCCAAGCAGCTGCTCAAGGAGGCCGGCGCCGAGGGTCTGACGCTGAACTTCTACTACCCGCCGGACGTCACCCGGCCGTACATGCCGAACCCGCAGGAGATCTTCACCGTTCTCGCCAACGACCTCCAGGCCGTGGGCATCAAGGTCAACGGTGTGCCTCGCCCGTGGAACGGTGGCTTCAAGGACGACGTGCAGCAGTTCGGCAAGCACGACCTGCACATCCTCGGCTGGACCGGTGACTACAACGACCCGGGCAACTTCGTCGGCACGTTCTTCGGCCGCGGGAAGGCCGAGTTCGGCGATCAGGCGATGACCGAGATGTTCGAGGCCATCACCAAGGCCGACGCCACGGTCGACGAGGCCGGCAAGAAGGCGGCCTGGGAGCAGGTCAACAAGGACATCGCCGCCAAGTGGCTGCCGGCCGTGCCGGTCTGGCACGCCCCTCCGGCGATTGTCGTCACGAAGGATGTCAAGGGTCTGGTTGCCAGCCCGCTGACCGACGAGCGGTTCAACACGGTCAGCGTCAGCAAGTGACGTTTGTCGGCTGACGCCGTAGGCGTGATCGGCCCGGGTCCGGGGTTTCTCCCGGCCCGGGCCGATCGCGCGACCATCGAGAGTCTGGTGTGTGAGAGATGTTGCGAGTCATAGTCCGCCGCCTGCTGCAGTTGGTGGTGACCCTCATAGCGCTGTCGGCGCTGATCTTCATCTGGCTGCGGAACCTGCCCGGTGGCCCGGTCGAGGCGCTGCTCGGCGAGCGGGCGACGCCCGAGCGCCGCGCCCTGCTGACCAAGGCGCTCGGCTACGACCAGCCGATCCTGGTGCAGTACGGCAAGTTCATGCAGCGGGTGGTGACCGGCGACTTCGGCAACTCGATCCGGTCCGGTGACCCGGTCACCGACGTCATCAGCCGTGCCTTCCCGGCCACCATCGAGCTGGCCCTCGCCGCGATGATCATTGCGGTCGGCCTCGGGGTGCCGTTGGGCTACCTCGCCGCACGTTGGCGTGGACGGTCCCTGGACAACCTCACCATCGCCGGCACCCTGCTCGGCATCTCGATCCCGATCTTCTTCCTGGGCTACCTGCTCAAGGACGTCTTCACGCAGAACATCCACTGGTTCCCGCCGTCCGGACGGCTGACCACCGGTCTGGACAACACCAACGTCACCGGCTTCTTCGTGCTCGACGGCCTGCTCACCCGGGAGTTCGACGCCAGCGCCGACGCGCTGTGGCACCTGATCCTGCCGGCGATCACGCTCGCCACCATCCCGCTCGCCGTGATCGTGCGGATCACCCGCGCGAGCGTGCTCGACGTGCTCAACGAGGACTACGTGCGGACGGCCGAGGCGAAGGGCCTGCGGCACCGCACCATCCGCGGCCGGCACATCCTGCGCAACGCGCTGCTGCCGGTGGTCACCACCATCGGCCTGCAGACCGGCGCGCTGCTCTCCGGCGCGGTGCTCACCGAGAAGGTCTACAACTGGGGCGGCATCGGCACACTGATCACCGACTCGATCAGCGGCGGCCGGGACTACCCGGTGCTCCAGGCGATCATCCTGCTCGCCGCGCTGGTCTTCGTGGTGGTCAACCTGCTGGTGGACCTCTCCTACGCCTTCATCGACCCGAGGGTGCGTGTGCGATGAGTGACCCGATCACCCAGGCCGGCACGCCGGCTCCCCGTCCCGGGGACGACAAGCCACGCCCCGGCATGAGCGAGCGCAGCATCGGCCTGCTCGGCGACCGCAAGAAGGCGCGACTGGACGAGCTGGCCCGGGCCAGCGCGGCCGACCGGGGTGGCATCAGCCTCTTCCGGGACGCCGTACGCCGGCTGCGACGCAATCCCGTCGCCATCGTCGGGGCCACCATCGTGGGCCTGTTCGTCCTGATGGCGATCTTCGCTCCGCTGATCGCGCCGCACGATCCGGTGCAGCGCTTCGACGAGCTGACGAAGAACCTCACCGTGGACACCATCCCGGGTGCCAGCGGCGAGTTCCCGCTCGGCTCCGACCCGCTCGGCCGGGACTTCCTCTCCCGGATGATCTACGGCGCCCGGCAGACGCTCTTCGTCGGCGTGCTCGCCACCCTCATCGGCCTCGCGCTGGGTGTGCTGATCGGCGCGATCGCCGGTGCATTCGGCGGCTGGATCGACGTGGTGCTGATGCGGCTCACCGACGTGATGCTGGCCCTGCCGAGCCTGCTGCTCGCGATCACTCTGGTCGCGATGGCCAGCCGGTCGAGCCAGTGGACGGTCATCTTCGCGGTGGCCATCGTGAGCGTGCCGATCTTCGCCCGGCTGCTGCGCGGCTCGATGCTGGCCCAGCGGGAGAGCGACCACGTGCTCGCCGCCCGCGCGCTCGGCGTCAAGGAGCGCAACATCGTGCTGCGGCACATGCTGCCCAACTCGCTGACCGCGGTGATCGTGCAGGCCACCCTGACCTTCGCGGTGGCCATCCTGGACGCCGCGGCGCTCTCCTTCCTGGGCCTCGGCGACCCGGACATCAACCGGGCCGAGTGGGGCCTGATGCTCGGCGTGGACGGTCAGCGTTACTTCGAGGTCCGTCCGGAGCTGGCCTACTACCCGGCGCTGGCGATCATCGTGGTCGCGCTCGGCTTCACCCTGCTGGGTGAGGCGATGCGCGAGGCGATCGACCCGAAGAACCGGCGGTGACGGCGGTGCGAGCGAGCGGCACGACCAACGAGCGCCAGCGACGAGCGCGCGGAGTGAGCTTGCGAGCTCCGCGGTCGCGGGCGAAGCACCAGTGCAGTGAGGAAGTGACCCGATGAGCCTGCTCGACGTCCGTGACCTGAGCGTGGTGTTCCAGCGACGCGGCGAGCGGCCCTTCACCGCCGTCGACAAGGTCAGCTTCACCGTGGAGCCGGGGCAGACCGTCGGCCTGGTCGGTGAGTCCGGCTGCGGCAAGAGCGTGACCAGCCTGGCCATCATGGGCCTGCTGCCCAAGCGGGGCAACAAGGTCACCGGTGAGGTGCTCTTCGAGGACACCGACCTGCTGAAGCTGCGGCCGGACGACATGCGCGACCGGCGGGGCCGGGAGATCAGCATGATCTTCCAGGACCCGCTCTCGTCGCTGAACCCGGTCATCCCGATCGGAGTCCAGGTCGCCGAGGTGCTGGAGCGCCACCAGGGCCGCGATCGCAAGCAGGCGCTGCGGGAGGCCCGGGACCTGCTCGACGCGGTCGGCATCCCGGATCCGCAGCGGCGGCTCTCGGAGTACCCGCACCAGATCTCCGGCGGCATGCGCCAGCGCGCCCTGATCGCCATCGCGCTGGCCTGCAAGCCCCGGCTGCTGATCGCCGACGAGCCGACCACCGCGCTCGACGTGACCATCCAGGCGCAGATCCTCACGCTGCTCAAGCAGTTGGTCGACGAGACCGGCACCGCGCTCGTCATGATCACGCACGATCTGGGCGTGGTGGCCGGGCTCTGCGACACGGTCAACGTGCTCTACGGCGGCAAGGTCGTCGAGCGGGCACGACGGCACGAGCTGTTCGCGCACGCCCGGCACCCGTACACGCACGGGCTGCTCAACTCGGTGCCCCGGCTCGACTCACCGCGTGGTGAGCGGCTGCACGCGATCCGCGGGTCGGTCTCCGACAACATCCCGTGGGCCGAGGGGTGCGCCTTCGCGCCGCGCTGCGACAACGTCGTGGACGCGTGCCTGGAAGGGCCTCCGCCGCTCGAACCCACCGCCACCGGCGGCGACCTCCGCTGCAACAACCCCGTCTCCGAGGAGGTGGCGGTCCGATGACCGAACAGACCGGACCTCTGGTCGAACTGCGTGACATCAAGGTCCACTTCCCGATCAAGAGCGGCCTGCTCTTCGACCGCACCGTCGGTTACGTCTACGCGGTGGACGGCGTGTCGCTGAGCATCCGCAAGGGCGAGACGTACGGCCTGGTCGGCGAGTCGGGCTGCGGCAAGTCGACGCTGGGCCGTGGCCTGCTGCGGCTGGTCGAACCGACCGACGGCGAGATCATCTTCGACGGCACCGACGTCCGCTCGCTCAAGGGCGAGGCGATGCGACAGGCCCGCCGTCGGATGCAGATGATCTTCCAGGACCCGCTGTCCAGCCTGGACCCCCGGCAGTCGGTGGAGTCGCTGCTGGTGGAGGGGCTCAAGGCGCACGGGCTGGCCGGCGACAAGGCGGAGACGAACCGGCGGTTGCGCGAGACGCTGGAGGCGGTCGGCCTGCCCTCGTCGGCGTTGGGCAAGTACCCCCACGAGTTCTCCGGCGGCCAGCGCCAGCGGATCGGCATCGCCCGGGCACTGGTGCTCAACCCGGAGCTGATCGTCGCCGACGAGCCGGTCTCCGCGCTGGACGTGTCGATCCAGGCCCAGGTGCTCAACCTGCTGGAGGACCTGCAGAACGAGCGCGGCCTGACGTACCTGATCATCGCGCACGACCTGGCGGTGGTCCGGCACATCGCCGACACGGTGGGTGTCATGTACCTCGGCGGGCTGGTGGAGGAGGCGTCCAGCGACGACCTCTACCGCGAGCCGATGCACCCGTACACCCGGGCGCTGATGTCCGCGGTGCCGGTGCCGGACCCGTTGGTGGAGGACCGCCGGGAGCGGATCCTGCTCGCCGGCGACCTGCCCTCGCCGACCAACCCGCCGTCGGGCTGCCGGTTCCACACCCGGTGCCCGTGGGCGCAGCCGACCCGTTGCGCCGACGAGCGTCCGGCGCTGCGCGACGTGGTCGGCGGCCACCGCGTGGCCTGCCACTTCGCCGAGGACATCGCCGCCGGCCGGATCCGGCCGCACGAGGTCGAGGTGGAGCTGGTCCGCCCGACCGAGGGCACCGGCCCGGTCGACCCGCCGGGCGAGCTGATCCCGACCCCGTGACGCAGCCAGGGGCCGTCCTGTCGCAGGACGGCCCCTGGGCTGTACGGCTCGACGAGCGTCGGCGGGCGGCTCAGCCCTCCGGGCGGTGCAGCAGGGCCACCGCGACGCCGTGCACCGCGTCCAGACCGGCCGGGTCGGGCAGCGGCACCGAGCCGCCGGTCACCGCGTACCACTCGTCCGCGTCCTTGTACTGCACGCCGAGCGTGACCCGGCCGTCGGCGTAGCTGGTGCGCAGGGTCAGCTCCCCGGTCACCACACCCACCTCGTCGGTCATCACCCCGCCCGGCCCCGGGACGATGTCCGCGGTACGCACGGCGCCGCTGGCCGCGTCCGCATCCATGCCGGCGCCCGGTGACGCGGTGTCGGGCGGGTTGGGGCCGTCCGCGCTCATCCCCGCGCCGGGCACCGTGCCGGCGGTGCCGGTGCTGCCGTCCACGGTCATGCCCGCGGTCGCCGGTCCGGCCGGCGCGCTGCCGGCCGCCGCCGCGTCGCCCGCGGCCGGCGTCTGCTCCGGGGCGGGGGTTCCACCAGCGCCCGTCACGGCTTGTTCGCCCATGTGCAGCCCTCCAACATCTCGGTCAGGGCGGCCTTCTCGGCGCTGGTCACCGTCAGCCGCCAGTGGTGCTTGACCGTCACCCAGCTCTCGGCGTACTGGCACCAGTACGACCGGTTCGCCGGTTTCCACTGGGACGGGTCCTGGTCACCCTTTGCCCGGTTGGAGGACGCGGAAACCGCGATGAGCTGAGGCCGCGTGGTGTCGTTGGCGAAATCGCCACGCTTCGCGTCGTTCCACTCGTCGGCGCCCGACCGCCACGCGTTGGCCAACGGCACCATGTGGTCGATGTCCACGTCGGAGGGATCGGTGGCGCTGCGACCGTCGTACACGCTCTCCCAGCGCCCGCCGACCACGTTGCAGCCGGAGAGCTTCACGTCCTTGCCGTCGCGCTTCAGGATGGTGTCCCGCACGTCGCAGTTCTTGCCGGTGTCCCGCCAGTGTGGGAAGTGCTGGCGGCTGTAGCCCTTCATCGAGCCGGCGCTGGCGACCGTCAGCTGGCCCAACTGTTCGACGGCGTTGCTGCCGCCACTCGGTGGCGGCGTGTCCGGCTCATCGGGCGGGACGCAACCGGCCACGCCGAGCGCCAGCGCCGCGACGAGCGCGGCCACCGCCGCGCGCGGTCCTGATCTGGTACGCACAGACGACACCTCTCCAGCTTGCGGTCTCCCGGCGATTGCGCACAGTACCCGGGCATGGTTTCGGCGTTTCGTGGCGTCTCCCACATGCTGCAAGGCAGATTGGTGGGATGACCGCACCCGTACCGGCGCCCGCGCTGCGGATGGGGACCCCCGCCGGCCGAGGCACTCTGCTCGCCGCGGTGCTCGCCTCCGGCATGGTCTTCCTCGACAGCACGGTCGTCAACGTGGCGCTGCCGAAGCTCGGGCAGGACCTCGGCGCGAACGTGGCGGATCTGCAATGGACCGTCAACGGCTATCTGCTGATGCTGGCGGCGTTCGTGCTGCTCGGCGGCGCGCTCGGGGACCGCTTCGGCAGGCGACGGGTCTTCCTGATCGGGGTGGTCTGGTTCACCGCCGCCTCGGTGCTCTGCGGGCTGGCGTTGGGCACCGGCTGGTTGATCGCGGCCCGGTTCCTCCAGGGCGCCGGCGGCGCTCTGCTCACCCCCGGATCGCTGTCCGTGCTCCAGGCCAGCTTCCACCCGGACGACCGGGGTCGGGCGATCGGCGCCTGGGCCGGGCTGTCCGGCGTGTCCACCGCGCTGGGTCCGTTCATCGGTGGCTGGCTGATCGACGCGCTGTCCTGGCGGTGGATCTTCTTCCTCAACCTGCCGATCGCCGTGCTGGTGCTGCTGGCCGCGCTGCGCTGGGTGCCGGAGAGCCGGGACGAGAACGCCTCCCGGACCGAGGGGCCGGGCCGGACCCGACGCCGGTTCGACGTGGCCGGGGCGCTGCTCGGCGCGCTCGCGCTCGCCGGCGTCACGTACGCCCTGATCGACGCGCCGGCGCGCGGCTTCGACTCGGCCGCGGTGGTGGTCGCGGCACTGGTCGGTGTGCTGGCCGCGGTGGCCTTCGTGCTGCTGGAACGGCGGCGCGCCGACACCGCGATGCTGCCCACCGGGCTGTTCAGCAGCCGGCTCTTCTCGGTGCTGAACATCTTCACCGTGGTGGTCTACGCCGCGCTCGGCGGCTTCACCTTCTTCTTCGCCGTCTACCTCCAGAACGTGGTCCAGTGGTCCGCCTTCCGCACCGGCATCGCGCTGCTGCCGATGACGGTGCTGCTGCTGATCGGCTCCGCCCGGGCCGGCGCGCTGTCGGCGCGGATCGGCCCGCGACTGCCGCTGGCCGTCGGGCCGGTGGTGGCGGCCGCCGGTCTGCTGCTGCTTCGCGGCGTCGGCCCCGGCGCGTCGTACTGGCGGGACGTGCTGCCCGGGGTGCTGCTCTTCGGCCTCGGGCTGACCCTGGTGGTGGCGCCGCTGACCGCGTCGGTGCTGGCCGCTGTGGAGGACCGGTTCTCCGGCGTGGCCAGCGGCTTCAACAACGCCGCGTCCCGGGCCGGTGGCCTGCTCGCGGTGGCCGCGCTGCCGCTGCTGGTCGGACTCACCGGTGCCGGGTACGAGCAGAAGGCCGAGCTGACGCACGCGTTCCGGGGCGCGATGGTCTGGTGCGCCGGCCTGCTGCTGACCGGCGCGGTGCTGGCCCTCGTCCTGGTCCACCGACCACCCCGCTCGGCCCCGCCGTCGCAGCCCTGCCACTCGCTGCCCGCCGCCACACCCCCGAAGAAATGAGGAAGGGCCCCCGACCGGAGGCCCTTCCCTTCCCGGACAGTCGGCTCAGCCGCGGGCGCGGTTGACGGCGCTGGTGACCGCCTTGATCGAGGCGGTGACGATGTTGGCGTCGGTGCCCACGCCCCAGACCGATCGGCCGTCCACCTCGCACTCCACGTACGCGGCGGCCTGCGCGTCCCCGCCGGAGGACAGCGCGTGCTCGTGGTAGTCGAGCACCCGGACGCCCACCCCGACCGACTGGAGCGCGTTGACGTACGCGTCGATCGGGCCGTTGCCGACCGCGGCGAGCGACCGCTGTTCGGCGCCCACGCCGACCTGGGCCTCGATCTCGACCTTGCCGTCGGTGGTGCCGATCGTGTAGCCGGCCAGCCGCACGGCCGGGTCGGGCTGGTGGTCGAGCAGGTAGTGCGTCGCGAAGATCTCCCACATGGCGGCCGGGTCGACCTCACCGCCGTCGTGGTCGGTGACCTGCTGCACCACGCCGGAGAACTCGATCTGGAGCCGGCGGGGCAGGTCCAGCTGGTGCTCGCTCTTCATGATGTACGCGACGCCGCCCTTGCCGGACTGCGAGTTGACCCGGATGACCGCCTCGTAGGTGCGGCCCAGGTCCTTCGGGTCGATCGGCAGGTAGGGCACCGCCCAGGTGTGCTCGTCCACCGGTACGCCGGCGGCCACCGCGTCGGAGGTGAGGGCGTCGAAGCCCTTCTTGATCGCGTCCTGGTGGGAGCCGGAGAATGCGGTGTAGACCAGGTCGCCGGCGTACGGGTGGCGTTCGTGCACCGGCAGCTGGTTGCAGTACTCGACGGCCCGCCGGACCTCGTCGATGTTCGAAAAGTCGATCATCGGGTCGATGCCCTGGGAGAACAGGTTGAGCCCCAGCGTCACCAGGTCCACGTTGCCGGTGCGCTCGCCGTTGCCGAACAGGCAGCCCTCGATCCGGTCCGCGCCGGCGAGCAGGCCCAGCTCGGCGGCGGCCACACCGGTGCCCCGGTCGTTGTGCGGGTGCAGGCTGAGCACCAGGCTGTCCCGGCGTGGCAGGTGCCGGTGCATCCACTCGATCGAGTCGGCGTACACGTTCGGCGTCGCCATCTCGACCGTGGCCGGCAGGTTGATGATCAGCTTCCGGTCGGGCGTCGGGTCGATCACGTCGATCACCCGGGCGCACACCTCCACCGCGTACTCCAGCTCGGTGCCCGTGTACGACTCCGGCGAGTACTCGTAGTGGATGTCGGTGTCCGGGGTGTGGATCTCGGCGTACTTCTGGCAGAGCCGGGCGCCGGAGGTGGCGATGTCGGTGATGCCGTCCCGGTCCAGGCCGAAGACCACCCGACGCTGGAGGGTGGAGGTCGAGTTGTAGAAGTGCACGATCGCCCGCTTCGCCCCGCGCAGCGACTCGAACGTGCGCTCGATCAGGTGCTCCCGGCACTGGGTGAGCACCTGGATGGTCACGTCGTCCGGGATCATGTCCTGCTCGATGAGCTGCCGGACGAAGTCGAAGTCGGTCTGGCTGGCCGACGGGAAGCCGACCTCGATCTCCTTGTAGCCCATCTGGACCAGCAGCTGGAACATCCGCCGCTTGCGCTCGGGCGACATCGGGTCGATCAGCGCCTGGTTGCCGTCCCGCAGGTCCACCGCGCACCAGCGCGGCGCGGCGTCGACGTGCCGGGTGGGCCAGCTGCGGTCCGGCAGGTCGACCCGGAACTGCTCGCGGTAGGGCTGGTAGCGGTGGTACGGCATCCGGCTCGGGCGTTGCCGGGCGATCGGATCGGTGTCAGCGTCGGTGACAGGTTGAGCCATCTCAGAGTGCTCCCTGGAACATGTGGCGTCAGCAGATCGGAAGGTGTCGGCGAGTTGCCGGGCGACGGTGCGCGGCGGTGCCGAGAGGAAACTCAGATGTGCTGGACGGCGCGATGCGACTCCGCGACGAGGTGCCGGCCGGTTAGGCCTCGTCGCGGCGGCTAAGGAGAAGAAGCGCCTGCCACATGACCAGGTCACCCTACGTGATGGAACGAGGGGTGGGAAGGTGGGTCCGGACTATGGGACCGGCGTCATGGTTGGCTCCGGGTCCTGGGAACCCAGCCTCGGCGTCCGTTGGGCCCAGGTCACCGCGGGTACGATCGCCAGCCCCACCAGCACGAAGATCGCCGCCGTCGGGTACCAGCCCCAACCGCCGGTGGTCACCCCGAGCGCGGTCAGCCCCGCCGGGGCGATCAGGTACTGCACCTGCTCGCCGAGCCGCAGCGCCCCCACGTACGCGCCGCGCTGGTCGTCCGGCGGAAGGGTGGCGGTGAGCCCCCAGGTGCCCGCCGATTCGATCAGCTCGGCCAGGATCAGGAGCGTTGCGGCGGCCACCAGCACCACGACGGTGAGCCCGCCCCGGGTGACCCCGGAGATCGGCAGGAGCAGGCAGAACAGGGCGATCAGCAGGCCCCCACGGCGGGAGGCCCGCGCCGCGCCCGCGGCGGTGTCGGCACCCCGGCTGACGCGCACCTGGAGCAGCACGATCAGGACCGTGTTGAGCAGCACCAGGGCGGCGATCACCGTCTTCGGGGCGTCCGTGTGGGTGAGGATCCAGAGCGGCATGACCGTCAGGTAGAGCACCCCGTGCGAGGTGAGCAGCCCGGACAGCAGGGACACCGCCATGAACGGCCGGTCCCGCAGTACGGCGAGCTGACCCATCGGCTCCACCGGCCGGGTCACCTGCGGTAGTCGGGGCAGTCGTCGTACGAACATGGCCGTCACCAGGATCACCGTCGCGATGAACCAGACCATTCCCCGGTACGCCTCGATCGTGTCCACCGCCAGCACCAGGCCGCTGATCACCGCGCCCAGCCCGAAGCCGACGTTCAACGACGAACGCTGGTACGCCATCGCCGTGACCCGTTCGGCCGGTGGGAGCGCGTTGATCGAGTAGACCTGCCGGGCCACACCGGTCGACGCGTCCACCGCCGCCAGCGCCACCACGACGGCGAGGAAGCTCGCGAAGCCGCCCACGAACGGGTACGTCGCGAAGAGTGCCGCGTTCAGCACCAGTCCGACCGTCCAGACCCGCTGCGGTCCGTACCGGTCGGTGAGCCCGCCCAGCGGCACCGTGCCGAGCAGCGACACTCCTGCCGCGATGGACAGACCCAGCCCCACCTGGGCGGCGCTGAGCCCCAGCGCCCGAGTGAAGAAGACCGCGCTGCCGGCGTGGAACAGGCCGCTGCCGACGGCGTAGACCATGGCCTGCACGGCCAGCGCGCGGGTCAGCCCGGCGGGCGGTACGACGTGTCGGACGACGGTGCGAACGCTCTCTCTGGCCCCCATGGCCGCGAAGTGAACCCTGCCCCCATGGCCCCGGTCGAGTCTTTTAGGCTGAGCCGAATCCTGCGCCCGGGGGTGCGTGTGTCCGAGTTGCGGTTCAGCCTGGCCGACGTCGCGGGAGTGCGGTTCGCCGTGTCGCCGGCCAACGAGACGGTCCTGAGCATGTGGGCGCTGGCCGACCCGGTCCGCTACGCGGTGCACCTGCCCTGGATCGACCGGGCCCGGGTGACGTTGGGTCGCCCCGAGGTGGCCGTCCGGGTCCGACCGCTGGTGGAGCTGACCTGGCGGGGTTGCCCGTTGCCCGACTTCCTCACGCCGGCGGCCCGACCGAACGTGGAGATGGCCGAGCAGCTCGACCAGATCGCGGCGACGCCGCCGCACGTGGTGGTCCAGGATCTGCTGGCGACCACCCCGCGCCGGCCGCTCAGTCCGTTCGGGCGGGCGCTGCTCGCCGATCCCCGAGGGCTGCTGCCGCAGCTCGTCGACGCGGTGCGGGTCTGGTACGACGAGGCGATCGCCCCGGACTGGCCACGGATGCGGGCGCTGCTCGACGCCGACGTGGCGTACCGCGCCGCCCAGCTCGCCGAGAGCGGCGCCGGTCGGTTCTTCGAGCAGCTCCACCCGAGTCTGCGCTGGCTCGGTGACCGGGTGGTCAGCGACGACCCGTTCGAGCGGGACTTCGACCTGCGCGGTCGTGGGTTGGCGCTGAACCCGACGGTGTTCACCGAGCGGCGGGTGCTGTGGAACCTGCTGGAGGACTCGCTGCCGGCCGGGGCGTACCCGGTCCGGGCGGTCGGGACGCTCTGGGAGGCGACCGCGACGCCGTCCGGCGACCCGCTGGCGCGTGTGGTCGGCCCCGGCCGGGCCGCGCTGCTGCACCTGCTCGACACGTCGGCGACCACCACCGACCTCGCCCGACTCGCCAGGATGTCCGCCGGGAACGTCTCTCAGCACCTGGCCGCGCTCCACGCCGCGGGCCTGGTCTCCCGGTTCAGGCAGGGTCGACACGTCCTCTACCGCAACACCGACGCCGCGCGGGTCCTGCTCCGAGCCAGCGGCGGCGGGTGAGCCGGTCAGGCGAGCAGCAGATCGGCCAGCGGACGGCGGTGCCGCAGGCCGGTCTCCAGGGCACACAGCTCGGTCGGGAGAGTGAACGGGTCCCCGAGTCGGCCGATGGCGGCGACCACCAGCGGACGGACGCCGCCGGCCAGGTCCAGTTCGGTGGAGAGACCGGCCCGGTCGAAGCGGGTGAGCTGGTGCACGTGCAGGCCGAGGGCGGTGGCCTGCACGGTCAGGTGGGCGATCGCCTGACCCAGGTCGTACGCGGCCCGCTCGGCGTCACCGCCGGTGTGGGCGCCGACCACCAGGGTCGCGGCGTGCCGGACCCAGCCCTGGTCGCTGTCCGGGAGGTTGATCAGGATCCGTTTCCAGGTCTCGTCGTCCCGGTGGCCGAGGGCGAACCGCCAGGGCTGCCCGTTCTCCGCCGATGGCGCCCAGCGGGCGGCCTCCAGCAGCGAGGCGGACTCCTCGGCGGTCAGTTCGGCGCTCGGGTCGAAGGCCCGTGGGCTCCAGCGGTAGGCGAGCAGCGGGGTGAGGTCGGCCATGCGCCAGATCGTCCTGTATGGGTGATTCGCCCCTGAAGGGGGGCCGCGAGAATGTGGTCAAGAGCACCCGTAACGGGACGAAGATCAGGGCGTTCCCGCGCTCGGGCTGTCCGACGGGTCAGGAGTCGGCGTCGGTGGAGCCGCGGTGCCGAGCGCCTCGCCGTCCGTCACCGGGCCGGCCAACTGCACGGCGGCCGGTGGTGGGCCGGGCGTCCCGGCCAGCCGCAGCGTCCCGGTCCCCGTCCGCACACCGGTCGGCGTGCCGTCCTGGTCGTAGCAGTAGATGCCGACGTCCAGCGGGGCGTTGAGCGAGGCCGACGTGGAGTCCACCGAGTAGCAGGTGCCGGTCAGTCCCTCCGGCGCGCCCGCCGGGGCGACCGCGAGCGGGGCACGCCGGTCGGTGAGCACGTCCAGCCAGTCGGTCAACGGGTGCTGGACGCGGGGATCCAGCCGGCGCGGGAGGGGCTCGTCGCGCTCGCCGACGCGTACGCAGCTCGCCGGCTCCACCCGACCGGGTGACGGCAGGGCGCACTGGAACAGCCCGTCGGCGGTGGCGGCCAGCGAGATGTCGACGGTGCCGCCCAGCGCGCCACCCGGCACGTCGACCCGCCAGCTGCCGTCGTTCGCGCTGGTGAACACGACGGTCCGGTCCGGCTGGCCGCTGCGGCTGTACACGTACTGCGCCACCAGGTGCCGGTCCTGGGCGGCAGCGGCGAGCGCGGCCAACTCGTCCCGGGCTGCGTCGACCTGCACCGGCACGGTGTCGGTCGGCGGCGGAGGTGGGGGCTGCGCGCTGGCGCAGGCGACCAGGCATCCCGGCAGGGCGAACACGAGCGGACCGAGCACGCGGACGGCCGGACGGAGGAGGACGGGCACCGGCTCATTCTGGTGGTTGGCGGTGGCTGGTGGGGACCGGCACGTACCGGCCCGCTCCGGCGTGTCGGGCCCGGGCGTCCCGGCGTACCGCCGACCTGCCCGACCAGGCCCGGACGTGCCGGTCGGGCCGGATGGTGGGATCACCTGACCCGGCGTCGTTACCCGACGGATACCCTCAAGGGGTCTGACACGCGCCGCCGGCCCCGGTTCCGGCGGCGTCGGCACGCTCAGGGTCACTGGGAGGGAGTGCACCGTCGTGGCACTCGTGGTGCAGAAGTACGGCGGGTCCTCCGTCGCCAATGCCGAGCGCATCAAGCGGGTGGCCGAGCGCATCGTCGCCGCCCGCAAGGCCGGCGACGACGTGGTGGTGGTGGTCTCCGCGATGGGGGACACCACCGACGAGCTGCTCGACCTGGCCAACCAGGTCAGTCCGCTGCCACCGGGCCGTGAGCTGGACATGCTGCTCACCGCCGGGGAGCGGATCTCCATGGCGCTGCTGGCCATGGCCATCCACAACCTGGGGTACGAGGCCCGCTCGTTCACCGGCTCCCAGGCCGGCGTGATCACCACCTCGGTGCACGGTCGCGCGCGGATCATCGACGTCACCCCCGGGCGGCTCAAGGGCGCGCTCGACGAGGGCTCGGTGGTCATCGTGGCCGGCTTCCAGGGCGTCTCGCAGGACACCAAGGACGTCACCACGCTGGGCCGCGGCGGCTCCGACACCACGGCCGTCGCGCTCGCCGCCGCGCTGCACGCCGACGTCTGCGAGATCTACACCGACGTCGACGGCATCTTCACCGCCGACCCGCGGATCGTGCCCAACGCCCGACACATCCGGCAGATCACCTACGAGGAGACGCTGGAGCTGGCCGCGTGCGGCGCGAAGGTTCTGCACCTGCGTAGCGTGGAGTACGCCCGCCGGGCGGGGTTGCCGATCCACGTCCGTTCGTCATACTCGACCAACACCGGCACGATGGTCACCGGATCGATGGAGGACCTTTCCGTGGAGCAGGCACTGATCACCGGGGTCGCGCACGACCGCAGCGAGGCCAAGATCACGATCGTCGGGGTGCCCGACGAGCCGGGTGCCGCCGCGCGGATCTTCGACACGGTCGCCGGTGCCGAGATCAACATCGACATGATCGTGCAGAACGTCTCCACCGAGGGCACCGGCCGGACGGACATCTCGTTCACCCTGCCCAAGACCGACGGTCCGACCGCCATGGCCGCGCTCAGCAAGATCCAGGAGGCGGTCAAGTTCAAGGGCCTGCTCTACGACGACCACGTCGGCAAGGTCTCGCTCATCGGCGCCGGCATGCGCTCGCACCCCGGTGTGGCCGCCGGCTTCTTCGCCGCCCTCGGCGCGGCCGGGGTCAACATCGAGATGATCTCCACCTCCGAGATCCGGGTCTCCGTGGTCTGCCGGGACACCGACCTCGATGCCGCGGTCCGCGCCATCCACGACGCGTTCGAGCTGGGTGGCGACACCGAAGCCGTGGTCTACGCGGGGACGGGTAGGTAGCGCCGATGACGGCGCTGCCCACCCTCGCCGTGGTCGGAGCGACCGGTGCCGTCGGCACCGTGATGTGTGAACTGCTCACCGGGCGTCGCAACGTCTGGGGTGAGATCCGGCTGCTCGCCTCGGAACGGTCGGTCGGGCGTCGGGTGCGCTGCCGGGGCGAGGAGCTCGTCGTCCAGGCGCTGACCCCGGAGGCGTTCGACGGCGTCGACGTGGCGATGTTCGACGTCCCCGACGACGTCTCCGCCGAGTGGGCGCCGGTCGCCGTCGGCCGTGGCGCGATCGTGGTCGACAACTCCGGCGCCTTCCGCATGGACCGGGACGTTCCGCTGGTCGTCCCCGAGATCAACCCGGAGCAGGTCCGCAACCGGCCCCGAGGCATCATCGCGAACGCCAACTGCACCACCCTCGCGATGATCGTCGCGGTCGCCCCGCTGCACCGCGAGTACGGCCTGCGCGAGTTGGTGGTCGCCTCCTACCAGGCGGTGTCCGGGTCCGGCCAGGCCGGCGTGGAGATCCTGCACGACCAGCTCGCCAAGGTCGCCGGTGGTCGTGGGCTCGGCTCGCGGACCGGTGACGTGCGACAGGCGGTCGGCGACGACCTGGGGCCGTTCCCGGCGCCGCTGGCGCTCAACGTGGTGCCCTGGGCCGGCTCGCCGGCCGACGGCGGCTGGTCGTCGGAGGAGATGAAGGTCCGCAACGAGACGCGGAAGATTCTCGGCCTGCCCGACCTGAAGGTCTCCGCCACCTGCGTCCGGGTGCCGGTGGTGACCGGCCACTCGGTGGCCGTGCACGCGGTCTTCGCCACCGAGGTGGACGCCGAGGGCGCCCGCGAGGCGCTGCGCAACGCCCCCGGGGTGATCCTGGTCGACGACCCCGCCGCCGGTGAGTTCCCGATGCCGATCGACGCCGTCGGCACCGACCCGTCCTGGGTCGGCCGGATCCGCCGCGCCCTCGACGACCCACGCGCCCTCGACCTCTTCATCACCGGCGACAACCTGCGCAAGGGCTCGGCCCTGAACACCGCCCAGATCGCCGAACTCCTGGCCAAGGACCTGACCCCGTAACCCCCCGGGGATCCGCGGAGGCCTCGCGACCGCTGCCCGTGTCGATCATGGGGTTGTGGTGGGCGCTATGTGCGGATGAAAGCCCTCTTGGGAAGCACCACAAGTCCATGATCGACGGCAGTGGGGTGGGACGGGGCGGTGTGGGGTTGCGTGGGCGGGGGTTGGTTAGGCGGCGGCTAGGTGTACGCCGTCGCGGCCCTGGCGTTTGACGGCGTAGAGGGCCTGGTCGGCGCGGCGGAGGGTGCGGTCGGGAGACTCGCCGGGGCGGGGCAGCGCGACGCCCACGCTGATCGTGCGGCCGGTGCGTCGAGCCGCCTCGGTCAGCCGCTCGGCGATCCGGACCGCCTCCTCCGGGCGGCTCACCTCGATCACCGCCACGAACTCGTCGCCGCCGATCCGGTACAACTCGTCGCCGTGCCGCAGCGCCCCCTCCAGCGCCCGGGCCAGCCCCACGAGCACCCGGTCGCCGGCCTGGTGGCCGTACGTGTCGTTGACGGTCTTGAACCCGTCCACGTCGATCGCGAGCAGGGCCGTACGTCCCGGGGTGGCCGCCGCGATCCGCCTCCCGAACGGGCCGGTGTGCCCCAGCCCGGTCAGCGGGTCGGAGCTGGCCTGCTCCCGCAGCCGGGCCAGCGTGCGCAGCCGGTCCAGGCTGGTCCAGGCCTGCCCGGCGAGCAGCTCCATCAGGCTGACCGTGGTCGGGTCGGGGCGCAGCAACCGCTCGTCGGCGACCAGCAGCACCCCGCCCGCGTCCACCGGCCCGACGGGAACGGCGACCAGCGTGCGCACCCCGGCCCGGGTCAACGGCCGGTAGTCCTCGGTCGGCGGCTGATCCGCCTCGCCCAGCGTGTACCCGGCGCCGTACCGGTGCGCCCGATCGACCATCCGACCCAGCGTGGTCGGGCCCGCCTCGGTCAGCTCGGCCCGGATGCGGGTCTCCAGCTCGCCCGGGACCAGCGGCGACGGCCCCAGCAGGGCGCCCTCCGGGCCGGCGATCAGCAGCACCGCGGTGGAGAGGGTGGAGACCTCCCGAGCGGCGCAACTCGCCACGCCCATCAGATCCCACTCGGTCGGCGCGGAGGAGAGCGCGGCGGCGTGCCGGAGCAGCTTCTCGCTGCGGCTCTCCGCCGGAGGGCCGCCGAGCGCGACGATCCGCGCACCGAGCTGGGCGGCCAGCCGCTGCGCGGTCTCCCGCCACGGCGCCAGGTCGACCGGCCCGCTCCACTGCAGGTCGAGCACGCCGATCGCCCGGCCGGACCGATCCAGCACCGGCACGCACAGCTCCGCGGTCACGTCCGGGCGTATCGGCAGGTAGTCCGGGTCGGCGGTGACATCCGGAACGACGGCCGCGGCGCCGGTCGCGTACACCCGGCCGACGATCCCGGTCCCCGGCGGCACGGTGGCGAAGACCTGCCACGCGCCGGTCGCCGCGACGCAGCGCAGCCGGTCGTGGACCTGGAGCAGCACGGAGATGGTCGCCGGGGTGTGGCGGGACAGCGCGGTGACCGTCCACCGGCAGGCCTCTTGCGCGCTCGACGCCATCGGCAGGCGGACGGTGACGTCACGGATGACTCGCTGATGATCCACTCGCACGTCGTTCCAGGTAGGGGAGGGGCCCGGCCGGCGCCAAGCCGCACGATCAAGCGTACCCACGGCCGCCCGAGGGCCGACCGGGCTTCGTACACATGTGCCATCCACAGGCTGTGGACACAGCCTGTGGGCGGCGCGGGTCCCCGGACGGCGCCGGCCGGCGATAGCGTGGAGCTTCCGGCACCGAGGAGGCGAGCCCATGCTCATCGCCCAGCTCAGTGACCCCCACCTGACCACCGGCGTGCTCGCCGCCGAGCCGGCCGCCGGGCTGCACCGCGCGCTCGGCCGGGTGCTGGCGCTGCGGCCCCGACCGGACTGCGTGGTGATCACCGGCGACCTGGTCGACCACGGGCGACCCGACGAGTACGCCGCGCTACGCGAGCTGATCGGCCGGTTTCCGCTGCCGGTGCACCTGGTCGCCGGCAATCACGACGACCGGGAGTCGCTGCTCGACGCCTTCGGTGGCACGCCCTGGCTCGGCGGCGGGTTCTCCGCCTACTACCACGTCGATCACGAGGCGGCGACCGTCGTGGTGCTCGATTCGCTCGTTCCCGGCAGCGACGGCGGCCAGCTCGGCGAGGAGCAGCTCGGCTGGCTCGACGGCGTGCTGGCCGGGCGACCCGACGTGCCCGCGATGGTCTGCCTGCACCACCCGCCGGTCGCGGTCGGCATCCCGGCGGCCGACGCCATCCGGCTCGCCGACGGCGACGCGCTGGCCGAGGTGATCGGCCGGCACCGGCACGTCGTGCGGGTCGCTGCCGGGCACCTGCACCGCCCGGTCACCACGGGGTACGCCGGCACCGTGCTCACCGTGGCGCCCAGCACCTGGCGGCAGAGCACGCTCACCCTGAGCGCCGACGAGCTGATCGGCTGGGTCGCCGAGCCGACCGCCTTCCTGCTGCACGCGGTCGAGCCGGGCGGCTGCGTGACGCACACGGTGCAGGTGAGTCACTCCGCCGGCCAGACGTGCGGTTTCTGAGGACGGGCGTCGTGGTGGACACCGCGGAGCGGCTGGTCTGGTACGTCGCGTACGGCTCGAACATGCACGCCGCCCGGCTGGCGTGGTACATCGGCGGTGGCTGCCCGCCGGGTGGGCGGCGGACCTACCCGGGCTGTCGGGACCGCCGTCCACCGAGCCGGTCGGTGCCGGTGTCGCTGCCCGGCGGGATCTACTTCGCCGGCGAGTCCGGCGCCTGGACCGGCGGGATGGCGTTCTACGACCCGCAGCTGTCGGGCGAGGCCGCGGCCCGCGCCTACCTGGTCACCCTGGAGCAGTTCACGGACATCGCGGCGCAGGAGATGTACCGCCGACCGGGTGACACCGCCGACCTGATCGCGACGACCGGCGCGGCCATCGACACCGCCGTCGCCGACGGGCGGGCCACGCTCGGCCCGGGACGGTACGAGACGCTGGTCTGCCCGGGCAGCCGCAGCGGCGCCCCGATGCTCACCTTCACCGCCCCGGAGGGGGCGTCGGGTGTGCGGTGCCGGGCACCCGCGCCGACCTACCTCGGCATGATCGCCCGGGGTCTGCGCGAGTCGCACGGCTGGCCCGCCGAGCGGATCGCCGGCTATCTGACCGCCCGGCCCGGCGTGGCGGGCGCATGGCCGCCCGAGGCCGTCGCGGCCCTGGTCACCGAGGCGCTGCTCGACGCCTGACCGGCCGGCCCGCTGTCCTCCTGTGCTGCCGGTTCGGCCGGCCCGCCAGGCCCTTTGCTGCCGGCCCGCCAGGCCCTTTCGCCGGTCGGGCTGTGCCGTCAGCCCAGCAGGAACTCCCGCAGCGCGGGGGCCAACGTCGCCGGCGGCACGTCGTGGTAACCACCGTCGAGGCTGATGGCCCGGCCGCCCGGGATCGCCTCGGCCGCGGCCCGGCTCCCGTCCCGCAGCCACTGTGGACTACCGGTGCTGTCCACCGCGAGGGTCGGCGCGGTGATCGCCGCCAGCCGGTCGGGCAGTCGTCCTCCGGCGGTGACGATCGAGTCGTACACCAGGGTGTGCGCGATGGCGGTCAGCCCGCCCCACATCGGCTGCGTCTTCATTCCGGCGATCGCCTCGGCCGGCAACCCCACCGAGGCGCTGAGGAAGGCCGCCACCGCGCCGTCCCGGTCGTCGGCGGCGATCAGCTCGATGAGCTGTGCGGTGATGTCCTTCCGGATGCCCACGTGCGAGCCAACCTGAAACGGCGGCTCGAACAGGACCAACCCGGTCACCGGCAGGCCCTGGGCGGTGGCGAGGGCCGCCAGGATCGCCCCCGAGGAGATGCCGTACACAGCGGCAGAGCCACCCGCCGTCGCGATCAGGGCCGCCAGGTCGTCGATCTCGCGGCCGATCTCGTACGGTGCGGTGTCGCCGCTGTGGCCCCGACCCCGGCGGTCGTAGCCGAGGACGGTGAAATCCGCCGCCAGCGCGGCACCCAGGTCACGGGTCGCGTGGCGATCGCTGAACGCGCCGCCGACCAGGATGACCGCCGGCCCGGCACCGGACCGCTCGAACGCGATGGGTGTGCCGTCCGCCGATCGCACCTGCTCCACCACCGGTGTCGTTCCGCTCACGATGCCGCCTCCGTCCGCGCTGACCGTCCCGTCCTTTCTAGACCCGTGGTCGGACATTGTCTGGCGGACCGCGACAACCGGCCATCGATCCCGTTCCGGGCGTACCCGCAGCTCTGATGTGCTGCCCGGGTCGACCGGCGGGCGTCCGGATGAGAGGCTGTCCGAGCAGGCGGCGAACCCAACCGCCGGCATCCGCGATCGACCCTTCCGACGGCGTCGGTCGGCGGCCCGGTCGACCCACAGCCGGGCACCGCACGCGCCGATTCTCACGAGGAGTTCCATGTCCATCCCCGGGATGCGTCGGGCCGCCGTCGGCCTGACCGCACTCGCGCTGGCCGCCTTCGGCGCGGTCGCCACCAACCCCGAACAGGCCGACGCGCGACCGAAGCCGGTCGACGTCACCCTGCTGGCCCTCAACGACTTCCACGGCAACCTCGAACCGCCCAGCGGGTCCAGCGGCACCATCGCCGGGCAGGCCGCGGGCGGCGTCGAATACCTCGCGACGCACCTGGCCGAGCTGCGTGCCGCCGCCAAGAAGAAGAACACCATCACGGTCGCCGCCGGTGACCTGATCGGCGCGTCGCCGCTGCTCTCCGCGGCGTTCCACGACGAGCCGACCATCGAGGCGCTGAGCATGGCCGGCCTGGACTACGCCAGCGTCGGCAACCACGAGTTCGACGAGGGCGCCGCCGAGCTGCTGCGGATCCAGAACGGCGGCTGCCACCCGGTGGACGGCTGCGCCGACGGCACCCCGTACAAGGGCGCCGGCTTCCAGTACCTGTCCGCGAACGCCTTCAAGACCGCCACCGGCAAGCCGCTGATGGCGCCGTACGCGATCCACAAGGTGCAGGGTGTCAAGGTCGGCTTCATCGGGATGACCCTGGAGGGCACCCCGGAGATCGTCAGCCAGCAGGGCGTCGCGGGTCTCACCTTCGCCGACGAGGCGGTCACCGCCAACCGGTACGCGCGCGAGCTGCGCCGCAAGGGCGTGGAGACGATCGTCGTCCTGCTGCACGAGGGCGGCACCCAGGCCGCGACCGGCGGCATCAACGACTGCGTCGGCATGACCGGCCCGATCGTGGACATCGCCAACCGGATGGACCCGTCGATCGACGTGGTGGTCAGCGGGCACACCCACCAGGCGTACAACTGCGACATCAACGGCAAGCTGGTCACCAGCGCCAGCTCGTTCGGTCGCCTGGTCACCGACATCGACCTCAAGATCGACCGTCGGAGCGGGGACGTGCTCTCCGCCGCGGCGAACAACGTCGTGGTCAGCCGGGACGTCGCCAAGGACCCGAAGCAGACCGCTCTGATCGACCGGTACAAGACGGTGCTCGGCCCGGTCGCCGACCGCCAGGTCGGTGAGACCACCCAGGCGATCACCCGCGCCCAGGAGACCCTCTTCGGTACGACCATGGGCGAGTCCCCGCTGGGCAACGTGATCGCCGACGCGCAGCTCGCCGCCACCGACGACGAGCAGGGCGCGGTCGCCGCGTTCATGAACCCGGGCGGCGTCCGGGCCGACCTCGACGCCGGCCCGGTCACCTACGAGGAGGCGTTCACGGTCCAGCCGTTCGCCAACAACCTGGTGACGCTCGACCTGACCGGCGCGCAGCTCTACTGCGTACTGGAGCAGCAGTTCGTCACCGGCCGCACGCTGTACCCGTCCGCGACGGTCGGCTACGTGGTCGACCCGAACGGCACCACCGGCACCGCCGCCGACCCGTGCGTCGGCACCCGCGTCGTCCGGGGCAGCCTCACCTTCGGCGGCACCGCGGTTGACACCGCCGCCACCTACCGGGTGACGGTGAACAACTTCCTGGCCGGCGGCGGCGACGGGTTCAGCGCCCTCACCGGCGGCACGAACCTGGTCACCGGGCAGATCGACCTGGACGCGTTCGTGGCGTACCTGACCGCGCAGTCGCCGGTCTCCGCTCCGACACTGGACCGGATCCGCACCACCGCCGAGGTCCCCGCCGCCTGACGGACGACCCCGCGACGACCGGGCCCCGGAGCACCGCTCCGGGGCCCGACCCGTCCCGGCACACGTCGCGTCACCGCTGCGTGCCGCCCCCGGGCCCGCTCCTCGCGGAGCGCTCCTCGCAGGGCGACCGCCCCATGATCACGCTCGATCCTGGATGTAGTGGTCACCTCGCCACCGGGAGGCCCCTCTTTCCAGGTTCGAGCGCGATCTTGCGCGCCGCCGAGCGCGATCTTGCGCGGCTCGCGCGCCGAGCGCCGCCGCGGTCACGTGCCGGCGCGGATGTGCCGGCGGCAGCTTGCCGGGGGTACGGCGAGGGCCCCGCCCCCGACGATCCGAAGATCGTGGGGACGGGGCCCTTCGTCGTTCAGCGGGTCACTTACCGCCGGCGAGCTTCTCCCGCAGAGCGGCGAGCGCCTCGTCGGTGGCCAGGGTGCCGGCCGGCTCCTCGGCCTGCCGGCTCGGGGCCGGGCTGGACGAGGAGGTCGTGCCGCCGCCAGCGGCCGGGACGGCCGGAGTCGGGTTGGCAGCGGCCTCGGCGTCGGCGGCCCGGGAGGTCTGCACCTGCTTGGTGTGGGCCTCCCAGCGCAGACGAGCCTCGGCGTACTGGTTCTCCCAGGTCTCGCGCTGCTTGTCGTACCCCTCGAGCCACTCGCCCGTCTCCGGGTCGAAGCCCTCCGGGTAGATGTAGTTGCCCTCGGCGTCGTACGTCGCGGCCATGCCGTAGAGGGTCGGGTCGAAGTGCTCCTCGCCCTCGACGAAGCCCTCGTTGGCCTGCTTGAGCGACAGCGAGATCCGGCGGCGCTCCAGGTCGATGTCGATGACCTTGACCATGACCTCGGAGCCGACCTGGACGACCTGCTCCGGGATCTCCACGTGGCGCTCGGCCAGCTCGGAGATGTGGACCAGGCCCTCGATGCCGTCGTCCACCCGGACGAACGCGCCGAACGGCACCAGCTTGGTGACCTTACCCGGCACGATCTGCTGGATCGCGTGGGTGCGGGCGAACTGCCGCCACGGGTCCTCCTGCGTCGCCTTCAGCGACAGCGAGACCCGCTCGCGGTCCAGGTCGACGTCCAGGACCTCGACCTCGACCTCCTGGCCCACCTCGACGACCTCGGACGGGTGGTCGATGTGCTTCCAGGACAGCTCGGAGACGTGCACCAGACCGTCGACGCCGCCGAGGTCCACGAACGCGCCGAAGTTGACGATCGAGGACACGACGCCCTTGCGGACCTGGCCCTTCTGCAGCTTGTTGAGGAACTCGGTGCGCACCTCGGACTGCGTCTGCTCCAGCCAGGCCCGGCGGGACAGAACCACGTTGTTGCGGTTCTTGTCCAGCTCGATGATCTTGGCCTCGAGCTCCCGCCCGACGTACGGCTGCAGGTCGCGCACGCGCCGCATCTCGACCAGGGACGCGGGCAGGAAGCCGCGCAGCCCGATGTCGAGGATGAGGCCACCCTTGACCACCTCGATGACCGAGCCGCGGACGACACCGTCCTCGTCCTTGATCTTCTCGATCGTGCCCCAGGCCCGCTCGTACTGCGCCCGCTTCTTGGAGAGGATCAGACGACCCTCCTTGTCCTCCTTCTGGAGGACCAGGGCCTCGATGTGGTCACCAACCGTCACAACCTCGGCGGGGTCCACGTCGTGCTTGATCGACAACTCCCGAGAGGGGATGACACCCTCGGTCTTGTAGCCGATGTCGAGCAGGACCTCGTCCCGATCGACCTTGACGACGGTGCCTTCGACAATGTCGCCGTCGTTGAAGTACTTGATGGTCTCGTCGATCGCGGCGAGGAAAGCCTCCTCGGAACCGAGATCGTCGTGGGTGACCCGGGTGGCGCTCGAGGGGGCCTCGATGCTGCTCGTCATGTGGGCGGTTGCTCCGGTCGGTGGGTTGTCACAGCAGGCTGGTGTCGCGGTGACCTGTTCGCGCCAGCGGATCCGTCGCCGGGCACACCGAACGATCGCCTAGTGAGATCATGATGTGGCTCCGTCGACCGCGCACCTGCTCCCTGCCGAGGCAACGCGATCCGCGAGCGCATCGTCTAGCCTACCGTGCGCATTACCACAGCGTGCAAGCCCTCCCGGCTTCTCGCCGTGCGATGACCTGCGAAAGCCGAACAATCGCCCGGAAACCGCCCCTGCTGTCTCCTGCGTCACAGCAACCCCAACGGCCCCGTTCGCCGCGCCGCCGAACGCCCCGCTTGATCGACTCGGTTTCCTGAAAGACGGCGCGTCCCACCGGCCCGGACACCGCGACATCACGGAAACCGAGTCGATCAAGCGGCACCGCGCCACGCGTCACTCAGATCCTGGACGCGCCGCCGTACGCGATGGGGTGGGTGGGGCCTAGCGTGAGCGGGTGGATGACGACAGCCGGGTTACCCGGCGCCGGGTGGGTGACGCCGAGGCGCGGCGCGCCAACCGCGGCTGGTGGGACACCGACGCCGACGACTACCAGGCCGAGCACGGCGCGTTCCTCGGCGACGTGGACTTCGTCTGGTGCCCCGAGGGGCTGCGCGAGGCTGACGCCCGGCTGCTCGGCGACCTGTCCGGGCGGCGGGTGCTGGAGGTGGGCTGCGGGGCCGCGGCCGCCGCGCGCTGGCTGGCCACCCAGGGCGCCCGGCCGGTCGCCTTCGACCTGTCCGCCGGCATGTTGCGGCACGCCGCGGAGGCCGCCGACCGCACCCGGGTACGCGTACCGCTGGTGCAGGCCGACGCGCTCGCCCTGCCGTTCGCCGACCGGTCGTTCGACCTCGCCTGCACCGCGTTCGGCGCGATCCCGTTCGTGGACGACTCGGCGGCCCTGCTCGCCGAGGTGCACCGGGTGCTGCGCCCCGGCGGCCGGTGGGTCTTCTCGGTGACCCACCCGATGCGGTGGATCTTCCTCGACGACCCGGGCGAGGGCGGCCTGACGGCCGTGCACTCGTACTTCGACCGCTCCCCCTACGTGGAGCAGGACGAATCCGGCGCGGCCACCTACGTCGAGCAGCACCGCACCCTCGGTGACCGGGTCCGCGAGTTGGTCGGCGCCGGATTCCGGCTGGTGGACCTGGTGGAGCCGGAGTGGCCGGAGGGGCACGAGGGAGTCTGGGGGCAGTGGAGTCCGCTACGTGGCCGGCTCTTCCCCGGCACCGCCATCTTCGTCACCGAGAAGCCCGCCGGATGACCGCGACGCACTCGCGGTGCGGCCTGCGCCACATCGATCGGCGGTAGGCTCGCCCCATGAGCGCGGAGCCCATCTCGACACCACCTGGCCCCTGGTGTCCGGACCCGATGCGGCAGCAGCGCGCCGACTACACGGTCGAGGATCTGCTCAAACTGCCGGATGACGCCCCCCGCGTCGAACTCGTCGATGGAGTCATCCAGGTGACACCCTCCCCCACCCTGGGCCACCAGGACATCTGCAGCCTGCTCTGGATGTGGCTACGCTCCCATGCCCCAGCCGACCTGCGTGCCGCTCAAGCCGTCGGTGTCGAGCTCACCGCCAACACCAGCCGCCAGCCCGATGTCCTGTTGCGCCGCGCCGAGGTGCCGTCCGACCGATCCATGCTGCGGCCGGCGGATGTCGTGCTCGCCGTGGAGATCGTTTCGCCGGGCACCCGGCGGGTCGACCGGTTCGCCAAGCCGGGCGAGTACGCCGCCGCCGGCATTCCCTTCTACTGGCGCGTCGAGCAGGATCCGGTGCATGTGTACGCGTACCGGATCGGCGACCGAATGGGGCCGGGCGGGGAGCGGCAGTAC
The DNA here is from genome assembly GCF_003667455.1 of Micromonospora sp. CV4. NCBI lineage: Bacteria > Bacillati > Actinomycetota > Actinomycetes > Micromonosporales > Micromonosporaceae > Micromonospora > Micromonospora sp. CV4. The sequence goes on from NZ_RCVI01000314.1 coordinate 30,129, forward strand.
GAGCTGGTCACCGACGGCGCGAACGTGATCGAGTTGACCGAGCCGTTCGAGATCAAGCTGCCGATCGCCGAGATCACGCCATAGTTCGCCGATCCTGCCGGCCGTTTCGCTCCGGCGGTGTCGGGTAGCCGGAGCGTATGGCCGAGCAGAGGGATTTCCGCGAGGGTGACCACGTCTCCTGGGCCAGTCACAGCGGACGGGCGTACGGCGTGGTCAAGGAGAAGCTGACCGATCGGACGCACGTACGCGGGCACGCCGTGAACGCGACCGACGACGAGCCGCAGTACCGGATCCGCAACGACGACTCGGGCCGCGACGTGGCCCACCGGCCGGAGGTGCTACGCCATGAGCAGGGGTGACGACGGCGGGGACACCTACCGGGAGTTCGCCGACGCGGTGAACATGAAGCCCGGCGAGCTGTCGAAGTGGCTGGAGAGCGACGAGTCGAAGCAGGTCGGCTGGCACAAGGGCGGTAGGTCCGGCGGCGGCGAGTCGGTGGGGCACGAGTCGGGTCGGAAGATCATCGACCTTTTGCGGCGCAAGCGCGGCGACCTGTCCGAGGGCGACTACAAGCACATGCGCAAGGTGGTCGGCTATGTCCGCCGGCACATGGCCCAGCGGCCCTCCGGCGACGTGAGCAGAACCAAGTGGCGCTGGTCGCTGATGAACTGGGGCCACGACCCTCTCAAGGGTCCGCTGCCGCCTCCGGGCGGCCCGTCCCGGCGCGCCCTCGACCGGCACGGCACACCGCCGAAGGAGCGTCGAGGACCCGGCCGCTGACCACCACTCCGACGCCACCGCGAAATCACGCCGGCGCCACCGGTTTGACGCCACCACTCTGATCCACAACGCCGAACAGCCCGACCACAGAGACCCAGTCGGGGTTCCGGGGCAGCCCGACCCGCGCAGGGATCAAGCCTGACCGCCCGGAGCGGGTCGGGCTGCCCCGGAACCCCACCACCGCAACACAGAATCAGTGGTCCGCGCTGTTCCAGTCCCGGCCTTCGCCGACCGACACCTCCAGCGGCACCGACAGCGGGTAGGCCTCGCCCATCTCCCGCCGGACCAGCGCCTCCAACGCCTCGCGCTCACCCGGCGCGACCTCGAAGACCAACTCGTCGTGCACCTGCAACAGCATCCGCGAGCGCAGCCCGGCCTCGCCCAGCGCGGTGTCGACGTGCAGCATCGCCAGCTTGATGATGTCGGCCGCCGAGCCCTGGATGGGGGCGTTGAGCGCCATCCGCTCGGCGATGTCACGGCGCTGCCGGTTGTCGCTGACCAGGTCGGGCAGGTAGCGGCGGCGGCCCAGGATGGTGGAGGTGTAGCCGTCCTGGCGGGCCCGGGCGACCACCTGCTGGAGGTAGTCGCGCACCCCGCCGAACCCGGCGAAGTAGTTCTCCATCAGCCCGCGCGCCTCTTCAGTGTTGATGCTGAGCTGCTGGGACAGGCCGAACGCGCTGAGCCCGTACGCCAGGCCGTAGTTCATCGCCTTGATCTTGCGGCGCTGGTCCGGGGTGACCTCGTCGACCGGCACTCCGAAGACCGACGAGGCGGTGGCCGCGTGGAAGTCGGCGCCGGAGTTGAACGCCTCGATCAGCGCGTCGTCCGAGGACAGGTGCGCCATGATGCGCATCTCGATCTGGCTGTAGTCGGCGGTCAGCAGGCACTCGTAGCCCTCACCCACCACGAACGCCCGGCGGATCCGCCGACCCTCCTCCGTGCGGATCGGGATGTTCTGCAGGTTGGGCTCGGTGGAGGAGAGCCGGCCGGTGGCCGCCACCGTCTGGTTGAAGGTGGTGTGGATACGGCCGTCGTCGGAGACCGACTTGAGCAGACCGTCCACGGTCGACTTGAGTTTGGCCACGTCCCGGTGGCGCAGCAGGTGGGCCAGCACCGGATGCGGGTTCTGCGCGTAGAGCCACTGCAGGGCGTCCGCGTCGGTGGTGTAACCGGTCTTGATCTTCTTGGTCTTGGGCAGGCCCAGCTCGGTGAAGAGGATCTCCTGCAACTGCTTGGGCGAGCCGAGGTTGAACTCCCGGCCCACCGCCTCGTACGCGCCCTGCGCGGCGGCCTTCACCTCGGCGGCGAAATGCGCCTCCAGCTCGGACAGGTAGTGCGTGTCGGCGGCGATGCCGGTGCTCTCCATGCTGGCCAGCACCCGCATCAGGGGCAGCTCCACCCCGGCCATCAGCCGGGCGGACTGCTCGCCGTCGCGGGACAGCTCGGCGTCGATCGCGTCGGCCAGGTCGAGGGTGGCCCGGGCCTGGAGCATCAGGTTCTGCTCGACCACCCCTTCGTCGCCGAGGCCGTCGAGGGTGAGCTGGCCGGACTCCGGGACGTCCACCCGCAGCTCCCGGTGCAGGTAGCGCAGCGCCAGGTCGGTCAGGTCGTAGGACCGCTGGTCGGGGCGGGCCAGGTACGCGGCGATCTGGGTGTCCCGGACGATGCCGGCCAGCTGCCAGCCGTGCGCGGCGCAGGCCAGCACGGCCGGCTTGCTGTCGTGCAGCACCTTGGGCCGCTGCGCGTCGGCCAGCCAGGCGGCCAGCGCTCCCTCGTCGGCCGGGTCGAGCCCCGCCGGGTCGACCCAGGCCGCCGCGCCGCCGGCGGTGGCCAGCGCGAGGCCGAGGACGGAGGCGGTGTGCCGGCGGTTGGGGCCGGTGCCGAGCTTGACCGCCAGCCCGACCGGGGTGCCGGTCGGGACGTGCGCGTCCAGCCAGCCGGTCAGCGCGCCGGGCGCGGTGAGCACCTCGCCGGTGAGGTCGAAGCCGGACTCGGCCTCCGGCTCGACCGCCTCCAGGTACTGGTAGAGGCGGTCGCGCAGGATGCGGAACTCCAGGGTGTCGAAGACCTGGTGCACCGCCTCCCGGTCCCAGCCGGCCCACCGGGTGTCCTCCGGGCGCAGCGGCAGCTCGAGGTCGGAGACCAGGCAGTTGATCTCGTAGTTGCGGATCACGTCGGCGAGCCGCTCGCGCAGGCTGTCGCCAGCCTTGCCCTTGATCTCGTCGGCCCGGGCGATCACGCCTTCCACCCCGCCGTACGTGGTGATCCACTTGGCCGCGGTCTTCGGGCCGACGCCCGGGATGCCGGGGAGGTTGTCGCTGGTCTCGCCGACCAGCGCGGCGAGGTCCCGGTACTGCTGGGGCGCGACGCCGTACTTCGCCTCGATCGCCGCCGGGTCCATCCGGGCCAGGTCGGAGACGCCCTTGCGCGGGTAGAGGACGGTGATCTGGTCGTCGACCAACTGGAACGCGTCGCGGTCACCGCTGCTGATCAGCACCGACATGCCCTGGTCGCGAGCCTGGCAGGCGAGCGTGGCGATCACGTCGTCGGCCTCGAAGCCCTCTTTCTCGACCACCGGGATCTGCAGCGCGGCCAGGACCTCCTTGACCAGGCTGACCTGGCCCTTGAAGTCGGTCGGGGTCTCGCTGCGGCCGGCCTTGTACTCCGCGTACTTGTCGGTGCGGAAGGACCGGCGGGAGACGTCGAAGGCCACCACGATGTGGGTGGGCTGCTCGTCGCGCAACACGTTGATCAGCATTGAGGTGAAGCCGTACACCGCGTTGGTCGGCTGCCCCGTCGTGGTGGAGAAGTTTTCCACCGGCAGGGCGAAGAAAGCCCGGTATGCCATGGAATGTCCGTCGACGAGAAGCAGGCGCGGTGTCGTAGCTGTCACGGCAGCGACTCTAGTCCGTCGCACCGACATCCCTGGCCCTCGGCACGGGGTGCCGCGACGCCGAGCCGAACGCCGACGGCCGGCCACCCCGCGAGGGATGGCCGGCCGCCGGTCGGAACGGCTCAGGCCACGCCGAGGTACGCCTCCTTGACCGACGGATCGTGCAGCAGGTCCTGACCGGACCCCTCCTTCACGATCTGACCGGTCTCCAGCACGTAGCCGCGGTGTGCCCGGGAGAGCGCCTGCTGGGCGTTCTGCTCCACCAGCAGGATCGTGGTGCCCTGCTGGTTGATCTCCGTGATGATGTCGAAGATCTGCCGGATCACCAACGGGGCCAGACCCATCGACGGCTCGTCGAGCAGCAGCAGCTTCGGCCGGCTCATCAGCGCCCGACCGACCGCGAGCATCTGCTGCTCGCCGCCCGAGAGCGTGCCGCCGGCCTGCTTGCGCCGCTCGGCCAGCCGCGGGAAGAGGGTCAGCACCCGGTCCAGGTCGGCGGCGATGCCGGCGGAGTCCCGCCGGGTGTACGCCCCCATGTCCAGGTTCTCCATCACCGTCATGCCGGGGAAGATCTGCCGGCCCTCGGGTGACTGGCACAGGCCCCGGACCACCCGCAGGTCGGCCCGGAGCTTGCTGATGTCCTCGCCGTTGAACGTGATCTTTCCGCTGGCGAGCGACCGGGTCCCGGAGATGGCCCGCATGGTGGTGGTCTTACCGGCGCCGTTCGCGCCGATCAGGGCCACCACCTCACCCTCGTTGACGCTCAGGCTGATGCCGTGCAGCGCCTCGATCCGGCCGTACGCGACGGCGACGTTCTCAAGCTCAAGCAGCGTCATCGGCTGGCTCCCCCAGGTACGCGGCGATCACCTTCGGATCGCGGCTGACCTCCGCGGGCGCACCCTCGGCGATCTTGCGGCCGAACTCCAGCACCACGATCCGGTCGGTGACCCCCATGACCAGCCGCATGTCGTGCTCGATGAGCAGGACGGTCAGGCCCATGTCACGGATCTTGCGAATCAGGGTGAGGAGCTCCTCCTTCTCCGCCGGGTTGAAGCCGGCGGCCGGCTCGTCCAGGCAGATCAGCTTCGGCTCGGTGGCCAGCGCCCGGGCGATCTCCAAGCGACGCTGGTAGCCGTACGGCAGGTTGCGCGCCTCGTCGTTGGCCCGGTCGGCGATCCCGACGAAGCGCAGCAACTCGAGCGCCTTGGCCTCGGCGGCCCGCTCCTCCAGGACGTACCGGGAGAGCCCGAACATCCTGGCGCAGGACCGACGGATCTCCTGCCACGTCCGGGCGAGCCCGGACGTAGCCGTGACCTGCGGCAACTCGTGCGGCTTGGCCTTCAACCGGGGAATCCGGAACAGCGCACCCGGCACGCTCGTCTTGTGCCGGGAGTCCGTGCCGACCATGACGTTCTCCATCGCCGTCATCTCCGGGAAGAGACGGATGTTCTGGAACGTCCGGGAGATGCCGAGCTGGCTGATCTGGTGCGGCTTGCGACCGGTCACCTTCTGTCCGCGGAACCGGACCGCCCCGGAGGTCGGCTTGTACACCCCGGTCATCACGTTGAAGCTGGTGGTCTTACCGGCGCCGTTCGGGCCGATCAGACCGAGGATCTCGCCCTCGTAGATCTGGAAATTGATCTTGTCGAGGGCGACCACACCGCCGAAGCGGAGCGTGACGTCGTCGACCTCGAGCAGCACCGAGCGCGGGCCCGGCTGGGTCGGGATCTTCGGCGTCGCCGTGCTGCTGGTTTGGTCAGACATGAGCGGGCGCCTCCTCTGCCTCAGCCGCGCGGTCCTTCAACTCACGGGCACGCCGCCGGCTGGGGATCAGGCCCTGCGGACGCAGGATCATCACCAGCACCATGGCCAGACCGAAGACCAACCACCGGTAGTCGGCGAAGTCGCGGAACCGCTCCGGCAGGTACGCGAGCAGCACCGCGCCGAGCGAGACGCCGATCATGTTGCCGGAGCCGCCGACCACGACCATGGCGACGAAGAGGATGGAGAGGTTCGCGTTGAACTGGGTCGGGTCGATGAACGCGTTCCGGCTGCCGAACAGGAAGCCCGACAGGCCGCCGAGCGCCGCACCGATGGCGAACGCCCAGAGCTTGAACTTGAACGGGTACACACCCATCACGGCGGCGGCGTCCTCGTCCTCGCGGACCGCCAGCCACGCCCGGCCGACCCGGCTGCGCTCCAGCCGGCGAACCAGGAACACCATGATCAGCACGAAGGTGATCGCCAACCAGTACCAGGGCTTCGCGTCGATCAGGCCGAAGACCTTGTTGTCCGGCGACGGCGCACCCTCCGGGCCGGGAATGGCCGAGATGCCGACCGGGCCGTTGGTCAGCCCGGTGGCGTTGCGGGCCACGATCCGGATGATCTCGCCGAAGCCCAGCGTCACGATGGCCAGGTAGTCACCGCGCAGCCGCAGCGTCGGCCAGCCCAGCAGCACCCCGGAGATCATCGTCAGCACGATCGCGATGAACAGGCAGATCGCCCAGGTCACCGCCCACGTCGGCGGCAGGTTGAACTCCTGCTGGATCCACTTCACCACCGGCGAGTTCACCGAACCGAACAGCGCCACGCTGTACGCCCCGATGGCGAAGAAGCCGATGTAGCCCAGGTCGAGCAGGCCGGCGAGGCCGACCACCACGTTCAGACCGATCGCGACCAGCACGTAGATGGCGCAGACGAAGAGCACGCCCGCCCAGTTGTTACCGCCCTCGATCGAGTCGGTGCGCAGCCAGGTCAGGCCCGGAATGCCGAGCAGCGGCAGGTAGTAGAGGAGCGCCACGAAGGCGGCCAGCCCGAGGGCCTGCTGCCACTTCGTCAACGCCCGCCAGCGGTCGCCGACCGTGGTCAGCATGTTCACCCGGCGGCGATCAGCGGAGCGAATCTTGTCGATCATGCGCGGGCCCTCCCGAGCGACTCGCCCAACAGACCGGTCGGCCGGAACATCAGCACCACGATCAGCACCACGAAGGCGATGACGTCCTCCCAGTTGGACGCGAAGAGCGTGGCGCCGTAGACCTCGACGATGCCGAGGAAGAGGCCACCCAGCAGCGCGCCGCGCAGGTTACCGATGCCGCCCAGCACCGCGGCGGTGAACGCCTTGAGGCCGAGCACGAAGCCGATGCTGTTCTGGGTGAAGCCGAAACGCATGCTCCACAGCAGAGCGGCGGCGCCGGCCATGATCCCGCCGAGCACGAAGATCAGCATGATCACGCGTTCCTGGTTGACGCCCATCAGCGCGGCGGTCTCCGGGTTCTGGGCCACCGCCCGCACACCCCGGCCGTACCGGGTGCGGTTGATGAACCAGTCCAGCAGCGCCATCATCGCCACGGCCGCGACGAAGACGATCAGCTGAATGTTCGTGATCGCCGTGTTGCCGATGGTGAACAGGGTCTCCTGCTGGATGATCGTCGGCATACCGACGATCTGGCGGGGCCGACCGAACGCCTCCGGCAGCACGCCGCCGAGCAGCTTGGGCAGCACCTGGCCGAAGAGCTCCACGAAGACCAGCGACAGACCGATCGCGGTGATCAGGAAGATCAGCGGCGGCGCGTTCTTGCGCCGCAACGGCCGGTACGCGATCCGCTCCAGGGCAAGCGCCGTACCGCCGGAGGCGGCCGCCGCCACGAGCAGACCGAGCACCAGGAACAGGATCGCCTGGCCGACAGGCGGGTTATTTTCCACCCCGAGCTGGTTCCAGAGGATCAGCACCGCGAAGGTACCGACCATGAACACCTCGGAGTGCGCAAAGTTGATCAGACGAAGGACGCCGTAAACGAGGGTGTAGCCGAGGGCGATCAGGGCGTAGATGGCGCCCTTGGAAAGGCCGTCGACCGTGTGCTGGCCGAGATGGCCGATCAGTTCATCGAAATGCACCGGGGGTCTCCTTGAATCGAGTGCGGCCGGGGTGAAACACCCCGGCCGCACTCCAGTGCCTGGGCGTCAGCTGAGCTTGAGCTCCTGCAGCGCCTCGATAGCAGTGCCCTTGATCTGGTAGGCCCAGATGACGACCTTCGTCGGGTCGACGTCACCCTTGGCATCGAACTTGATGTACTTCGACACGCCCTGCTTGTCGTACGCCTTCACGTACGCCAGGATGTCCGCCCGGCTCTTCTTGCCGTCCTTGAAGGCGTCCAGGTAGATCGTGGCGCCGTCGAAGCCCTCAGCACCGTAGGAGCCCGGCGGGATGCCGTACTCCTTCTGGTAGTCGGCGGAGAAGGTGCCGCCGGCCTTGTCGGCCGGGAGGCACGGGCAGGTGATGATGGCGCCCTCGGCGCCACCGGAGGCACCGGACGGGAACGCCGTGTCGTACAGACCGTCCGGGCCGACGAACTTGGCCTGGACACCGGCGGCACGCATCTGCTTCACCAGCGGAGCGGCCTCACGGGTGTAACCGCCGTAGAAGACGAAGTCCGCCTGCGCCGACTTGATCTTGGAGATCGTGGCGTCGAACTGCGCCTGCCGCTCCTGGATCTTGTCCTTGTTGACCACCAGCGGGCCGAGCTGCTTGCCCAGCTCCTCGGTGATGCCCGCGCCGTACGCGCTGGCGTCATCGATCATGAACACCTTCTTGGCGTTCTGCGTCTTCAGGTAGCTCGCCACCGCGCCGGCCTGCGTGCCGTCGTTGCCGACCACCCGGTAGAAGGACGTGTTGCCCTTCTGGGTCAGGTCGGTGCGGGTCGCCGACGGGCTGACCATCGCCAGGCCCGCGGCCTGGTAGATCGGCATCGTGGCGTCGGACTCACCGGAGAAGTGACCACCGATGACACCGAGGAACGAGTTGTCACCCGCGATCTGGTTCGCGAACGGGGTCGCCACCGCGGGGTCACCCTGGGTGTCGAACTCCTGCATGGTGACCTTGCAGTTCGGGTTCGCCGCGTTGAACTGCTTCACGGCGAGCTTCGCGCCGTTCAGCGACGGGATCACCAGACCCGCGTTGTCACCCGTGAACGCGCCGAAGATCGCGATCTTGCCACCGCAGTCACCAGACGCGGTCCCACCATCGCCGCCACCGGAATCCTGGCAACCAGCCGCGACCACCAGGGTCGCGGCGAGCGCAACGGTACCCAGCGCCCGTACATAGCTTCGCCTCACGGCTTCCTGACCTCCTCCAGATGCGGACGCGGCTGACCCGAAGCGACGGCGACAGCAGCAGACCCGCAATTCCACCCACCCCGCAGGGACTCCCCCTGCGTTACGGCTCGTGATGGCGGAGCGTACCGACACCGCACACCCTCCCGGAAGGCCTGAACGGGGGGTCTGCGAAACCGTTACGAAGACGTGCGCAATCCTGTCGATGTCCGTAACAGGTGAATCCGTCGGTCGGTCCTTAATCACGCGGCCGGTCGGAGCGCACCCGCACCAACCCGGACCACCACCTCCGGAACGAAAGACCGATTGACCTGCGAAAACGCCCCGAAATCCCCGGCCCGAGGACCGGAGCCGAGCCGCAACCACCGGCACTCAGGCCCCGACGCCGCCCGCCCACCACAGAGCGGCCCGCGAGCCGTCGTCCGCCGCCAACCACCACCGGTCACCCACCGCCACCAGCGCCACGTCCCGATCGACCCCCGCCGGCACAGCCAGCGGCATCGCGACCTCCCGCCACGACCCACCCCGATCCGCCGAGGCCCACACCGAATACCGCACACCGTCCGCCACGGC
>NZ_RCVI01000399.1:0-393 GCF_003667455.1 Micromonospora sp. CV4
CCCGCATCGTTAACGGATGTCAAACCCGCAAACAAAGCGGCGCTGGCTGGAATATTTTTATCGGCCTGTTGGATTTACTTATCGCTTGCCTGTGGCTGGCCATGAACCCGCAGCAAAGCTGGTTATTTATTACCGCCTTTATCGGCGTTGAAATGATATTTAGCGCCATCGGCTTGTTGGTCCTGCGCAATAAAATGAAGCACGCTCAGGCTTAAGCCCTATTTTGTCACTGGAGAAGAAAATGAATTTACCTAAAGCACTCGTATTGACCGTGGCGGCTACCACATTCTGTCTGATGACCAGCCCGGCGTTCGCGGTTGAGGAAACCACGCCGCAGAATATGACCTGTCAGGAATTTATGGATATGAACCCAAAAAGCATGACCCCGGTGGC
>NZ_RCVI01000011.1:0-392 GCF_003667455.1 Micromonospora sp. CV4
ACATAGAATATGACTACCTTGACCGTCAGGGTGTTTACAACGGCAGAGATAATTTATCGGAAAACAGTTATCGCATTGGTGTGTCATTTAAACTGTAGTAGACAGGAGACAGTCACAATGAATAAAACAATAACGGCGCTTGCTATCATGCTGGCTTCATTTGCCGCAACAGCGTCTGTATTACCGGAAACTCCTGTGCCATTTAAAAGTGGTACCGGAGCAATTGATAACGACACTGTCTACATTGGTTTAGGTAGCGCAGGTACGGCATGGTACAAGCTGGATACACAGGCCAAAGATAAAAAATGGACAGCGTTAGCTGCATTCCCTGGCGGACCAAGAGATCAAGCAACCTCTGCATTTATTGATGGCAATCTGTATGTGTTTGGCGG
>NZ_RCVI01000019.1:0-391 GCF_003667455.1 Micromonospora sp. CV4
CTGCTGTTGTTGGCCGGTTTTCTGGCAATCAAAATCGTCATGCTGTGGCTGGTCGCGAGGCCGCTGGGCGTACCGGCAAAACAGCGTCGCTGGTTTGCCGTCTTATTCGGCCAGGGCAGTGAGTTTGCGTTTGTGGTTTTTGGCGCGGCGCAAATGGCGGATGTACTTGAGCCGGAATGGGCAAAAGCGCTGACGCTGGCGGTCGCGCTGTCGATGGCGGCTACGCCGATTTTTCTGGTGCTGCTGACGCGCATGGAGAAGACCGCGACGGGTGAAGCGCGCGAGGCGGATGAAATCGACGAAGAGCAACCGCGGGTTATTGTGGCCGGGTTTGGACGATTTGGTCAGATAGCCGGGCGTTTGCTGCTGTCGAGCGGGGTGAAGATGGTGG
>NZ_RCVI01000147.1:0-391 GCF_003667455.1 Micromonospora sp. CV4
CAGATCACGTTGTCCCGTTCGCACCCCGCGCTGGTGAAGAAGCTCTTCGCCCTCGAGGTGCCGGAGATCGCCGACGGCACCGTCGCGATCGGCGCGATCGCCCGTGAGGCGGGTCACCGTACGAAGATCGCGGTGCGGTCCACCGCCCCCGGGGTCAACGCCCCGGGCGCCTGCATCGGCCCGATGGGTCAGCGGGTGCGGGCGGTCATGAGCGAGCTGCACGGTGAGAAGATCGACATCATCGACTGGTCGGACGACCCGGCGACCTTCGTCGGCAACGCCCTGTCCCCGGCCAAGGCACTGCGGGTCGAGGTGGTCGATCTGGCCACCCGGACCGCCCGGGTCACCGTGCCGGACTTCCAGCTCTCCCTGGCCATCGGCCGGGAAGGGC
>NZ_RCVI01000269.1:0-391 GCF_003667455.1 Micromonospora sp. CV4
GAATCCGGATGGAAAAGAATGTGGCATTTCGTGAAAAAGGGCCGTCTGCTGCCAATCGTGTTCGGCTGCGCCGCACGGGTCTTTGCCGGCTGCGCGCTTGCCGCGGCAAACGGGTGTTTCCCGTGGAACAAAATCAAATGGCAAACGGATTCGGGCGAGGCGGTCGCGGAGGTGCAAACGTGAAACGCCGGACGGTTCTTTCAATCAAATTCTGGAGGTTTTGTCGTGAGCTTATCATTTCATCTGTCCTCTCTTTATGTTTGCGTAAAAGATATGGAACGGGCGATCCGTTTTTATGAAACCCTGCTGGGGCAAAAGGTTACGAAAAAAGATCCGGTTTACAGTGTGTTTGACATCGACGGCTTTCGCTACGGGTTGTTCGCCCATGAAA
>NZ_RCVI01000048.1:0-390 GCF_003667455.1 Micromonospora sp. CV4
ATCTTGTTGATTGGGTGTCCGTTGCAACCTACCAGGCCGCTTCCGGCGGTGGTGCGCGACATATGCGTGAGTTATTAACCCAGATGGGCCATCTGTATGGCCATGTGGCAGATGAACTCGCGACCCCGTCCTCTGCTCTTCTCGATATCGAACGCAAAGTCACAACCTTAACCCGTAGCGGTGAGCTGCCGGTGGATAACTTTGGCGTGCCGCTGGCGGGTAGCCTGATTCCGTGGATCGACAAACAGCTCGATAACGGTCAGAGCCGCGAAGAGTGGAAAGGGCAGGCGGAAACCAACAAGATCCTCAACACATCTTCCGTAATTCCGGTAGATGGTTTATGTGTGCGTGTCGGGGCATTGCGCTGCCACAGCCAGGCATTCACTATTA
>NZ_RCVI01000217.1:0-389 GCF_003667455.1 Micromonospora sp. CV4
CATTTATAGATCGGATAAAGTACTCACGCCGCATCCGGCAATTTAGCCCATTATCAGAACGAGTAATTTACGCCGACACCTGCATAATGGAATTTATCACTGTCGCCTTCGTCGTGATCCTGCCACTCAAACGCGTATTCCAGCGAAACGGAAAGTCCGTTCTGGAAATCATAACCGTAAAATAAACCTACACGGTTAAAATCATGGCCTTCACGTTCCATATCATCCTGCCAGTCCCAGTTACTCCAGCGATCCAGCCCAATGCGCGTATACGGCGTCACCGAGTGGTTGCCGAGCGTCAGCGGCAAATAGGCGCGAATTTCTTGCGTGGAAAACTCACCGTTATTGCGGCTGTCGTCCATATTGAAGCCGCGCTCGAGATAATAGTT
>NZ_RCVI01000143.1:0-388 GCF_003667455.1 Micromonospora sp. CV4
GTCCCGGCCAACCTCGGCGCAGGCCGCCTGCACCCGGTCGAGCTGCGCCGCGGAGTCCTCGACCGAGGCGAACGGCAGGTTGAACTCGTCGGCGTACCGGGCGGCCAGGCGCGGGGTCCGCTTCGGGCCCATGCCGCCGAGCAGGATCGGCGGCCGGGGCTGCTGCACCGGCTTGGGCAGCGCGGGCGAGTCGCTGACCGGGTAGTACTTCCCCTGGAAATCGAACGTCCCGCCGACCGGCGTCGCCCAGAGCCCGGTGATGACGGCGAGCTGTTCCTCCAGCCGGTCGAAGCGCTCCCCCAGCGCCGGGAACGGGATCCCGTACGCGGTGTGCTCCTCGCCGTACCAGCCGGTGCCGATGCCCAGCTCGACCCGGCCGCCGCTCATC
>NZ_RCVI01000003.1:0-388 GCF_003667455.1 Micromonospora sp. CV4
AGCCAGATCTCGTCGCCGGCCGCGGGCGCGTGCCAGGTGGCCCCGGCGTCGTCGCTGATCGACCACCCGTCCGACGGCTGATACCCGGTGTGGTCGTCGGGCCGACCGGCGAGGAGTCGCCCGTCCACCGCCGCCGCCTGCCCCGCCTCCGGGTAGTGCGCGGCGCTGGTGGCGGCCACCCCGAGCACGGCGACCGGCAGGACGACCAGCAAGCGGACCAGCCGCGCGGATCTCCGCCGTATCGGCTCCCGCCGCGCTCGGCGCCAGGCCCACCAGGCAAGTCCCAGGGCCGGCAGGGCGACCAGGTCGGTACGGTCGGCGCGCACCAGAGACGGGCCGCCGACCGCGCCCCACCCCGCCGAGGCGGCGGCCGCCGCCCACCCACTCG
>NZ_RCVI01000035.1:0-386 GCF_003667455.1 Micromonospora sp. CV4
GTGGTCAGGCATTAGATTTAGACGCGGAAGGCAAACACGTACCTCTGGACGCGCTTGAGCGTATTCATCGTCATAAAACCGGCGCATTGATTCGCGCCGCCGTTCGCCTTGGTGCATTAAGCGCCGGAGATAAAGGACGTCGTGCTCTGCCGGTACTCGACAAGTATGCAGAGAGCATCGGCCTTGCCTTCCAGGTTCAGGATGACATCCTGGATGTGGTGGGAGATACTGCAACGTTGGGAAAACGCCAGGGTGCCGACCAGCAACTTGGTAAAAGTACCTACCCTGCACTTCTGGGTCTTGAGCAAGCCCGGAAGAAAGCCCGGGATCTGATCGACGATGCCCGTCAGTCGCTGAAACAACTGGCTGAACAGTCACTCGATACC